>NZ_JAOCEW010000021.1:0-92233 GCF_029841665.1 Stenotrophomonas sp. GD03819 | reverse complement strand
CCTGTGCCGCGCTGTGCCAGACCCGCTGCGTGGCCTTCTGGTAATCGCCCGGCTTGGCCAGGTAGATGTTCGGCACGTAGGTCTGCGGGTTGCGGTCGTACAGCGGGAACAGGCTGGACTGCACCTGCACCATCACCCGGTGCCCCTTCTGGAAGGTGTGGTTGGCGTTGGGCAGATCGAAGCGGTACGGCAGCACTTCGTTGGCCGCCAGCGGCTTCGGATCACTGAAGCTCTCGCGGTAGCGGCCACGGAAGATCGCCAGCGACACCGGCAACTCATAGCCCCCCATCTCCGGCGTGGACGCTTCCTGGTCCGGATACACATCGATCAACTTCACCACCCAGTCGCTGTCGGTGCCACTGGTCGAGGCCTGCAGATGCACCACCGGTGCGCCGCCGATGCGCAGCGGCGCGGCCAGCGGTTCGGTGATGAAGGTCAGCACGTCCGGGCGACCATCGACGAAGCGCTGGTCCTTGACCAGCCAGGTGGTCCACATGTCGCGGTCACCGAAACGTACCGGGCGCGGCACGAACGGCACCGGCTTGGCCGGATCGGACACATACTCCTCGAAGTCGCCCTCGCCCGCCGCCGGCGCCTGGAACGCCAGCTTGCCGCCGGCGCGCAGGAACAGCGGCTTGCTGCTGGCGGCACAGCCCTTGTCGCAGCTGCGCGGCCAACCCTTCAGGCGATCCCAGTGGTTCTCACCGGTGTTGTAGATCAGCACCGGCGGCGTGTCCGCCTTCGGCGCACCGTCCACCAGGTACTGGTCGAAGAACGGCTTGAGTACATCACGGCGGAACTGCAGCGCGGTATCGCCATCGAACTTCAGCGCGCCCAGTTCGCTGCCGCTGTAGTTCACCTGGCTGTGCCGCCACGGCCCCATCACCAGGTAATTGCGGTTGTTGCCGCTGTCGCGCCCTTCCATTGCCTGGTAGGCATGGTTGGCACCCCACATGTCCTCCTGGTCCCACAGGCCCTGCAGCCACATGGTCGGCACCTTCAGCGGTGTTTTCGCCATCACCGCATCCAGCGCCTGGCCCTGCCAGAACCCGTCATAGGCCGGATGCTCGACCAGCTTCTTCCACCAGGTCAGCTGGTCCACACCGGTGAAGCGCGCGTAGTCGCCGGCCGAACCGATGCGCAGGAAGGTGCTGTAGTCGTCGTAGCCGAGGCTGGGCAGCGGCGTGCCCTTGCCGCGCTTCTCGGTCTGCATCGCGAAATAGTTGAAGTTGACCTGGCGGAACGCACCGTAGTTGAGCCAGTCGTCGCCCATCCAGCCATCGACCATCGGGCTCTGCGGCGCAGCCACCTTCAGTGCCGGATGCGGGTCGGTCAGCGCCATCACCACGGTGAAGCCCTCGTACGACGAGCCGAGCATGCCGACCTTGCCATTGCTCTCCGGTACGTTCTTCACCAGCCAGTCGATGGTGTCCCAGGCATCGGTGGAGTGGTCCACCTTGGTGTTGTTCAACGGCCCGCGCAGCGGCCGGGTCATCACGTAATCGCCTTCGGAGCCGTACTTGCCGCGGATGTCCTGGAACACGCGGATGTAACCGCCGTCGACGAACACCTCGTCGCCCTGCGGTAGCAGGTCGCGCATGCGTGGCGAATCACTGCGGCTGGCGCGGCCAGCGGCATCGTAAGGTGTGCGGGTCAGCAGGATCGGCGCGTTGCGGGCGCCCTTGGGCACCACGATCACCGTATACAGCTTGGTGCCGTCACGCATCGGCACCATCACCACGCGCTTGTCGTAGTCGCGACCGACATCAGGGGCAACGAAGGGCTTGCCGCTGATGTCCGGGGTCATCGGCGGGGTATCGGCGGCCAGCACGGTGCTGGACAGGCAAAGGGCAATGGCTACAGCGACGGCACGCACACGCATGGACAACCCCTCCCGGCAGGAAAGCCTCAAGCCTACTCCTGCCCCGAGCCGTGAAGTGTGTGCGGGCTTTGCATTCTGCGGTGGATGCAGGCAGGACTGATGGCACATGTGCTGCCCGACGGGCACGCATCCATCTGGCCGTTGTAGAGCCGAGCCCACGCTCGGCTGGGGCCACCGCAACCTCCCCGAAGAGCAGCCGAGCCTGGGCTCGGCTCTACAACATCAGGCTGCCGTCACTTCATGCAACGCCAGCCAACGCCAACGGCCGTCTTCCTGCCGCAGCACGGCCAGTGCTTCACGCCAAGCCATCCCACCTTCAGCAACGCCCTGCCCTTCACGGTAGCGCAGCATCGCCAACGGTGCCGGCACCGCAATGAACTGCAGGGCATCGATTTCGATACGCAAGCCCGGGCGGGCACCATGGCCGCCAGCGAACATGCCGGCCAGGGCTTCGCGGTCCAGGCGCTGCCCGGCAATACCGACCATGCTGAAGTCGGTGCAGAAATGATCCATCAGCGCATCCAGCGTACTGGCGGCTGCTTCCGCACGGAACCAGGCCTGCAGCTTGGCGATCAGATCATGGAACTCGTTCTCTGCGGTCATCGTCATTGCATTGTCTCGGGTTGGGAAAGAGAGATCGATTGCGGCCGGCGCAGCAATACCATCGGCAGCAGAGTCAGTACGGCGGCCAGCCCCAGCGCCACGCGCGTGGCGTTTGCCGGCAGCCATTGCATGGCCAATGCCAGCAGCAGCGCAATGGCGGCGGTACCGAGGCAGAAGCTGAGCTGACGGTTGAGGTTCCAGAGGGCACTGGCATCGCCCAGCGCTTCACCCTCCACGCCATGGAAGGCCAGCGTCTGCGCCGTGCTGCTGCACAGGCTGCCGCCCGCCCCCATCAGCGCGAACAACAGCGCGGCCAACGCGAAGGCCGGCTGCGGCAGCAGCGCCATCAACAGCAGGCCGCTGGCCTGCAGCAGCATGCCCGTACGCAGTACCGTGGCCGGGCCGAAGCGAGCCAGCAGGCGCTTGCTGGCCGTGATCGCAGTGGCCGAGGCCAGCGCCCACGGCAGCATCAGCGCGCCGATGCGTGCCGCGCTGTAACCGGCCTGGTGGAGCTGCAGGGTACTGACCAGCTGGCTGCCGATGAATACACCGGGTACGGCCAGATAGATCAGCATCGCCAGCCGCAGCCCACGATGCGACAGCAACGACCAGCGCAGGAGGGGCTGCGCCTGCCGACGCGCATGCCGCAGGTGGGCCACCGCCAGCAGCAGTGCGACCAGCAACAACACGGCACCTGCGCCGCGGTGTCCGGACTCACCCAGCCAGGTCAGCGCCAGCAGCAGCGCGCCCAGCGCCAGCATCGCGGTGGACAGCGCATAGGCCTGCAGCCGCGGCGCACTGCGCACGCCATCGGCCGGCATCCATGCCAGCACAAGCGCGATCGCCACCACCGCCAAGGGCAGGCTGGCCCAGAGCACGCCGCGCCAGGCCAACCACTGCACCAACAACCCGCCCAACGCGGGCGCCAGTGCCGGTACCAGCAACGCCACCAGCAGGATGCGCCGGGTCAGTGCACCTCGCTGATCCGCCGTGCATTGCCGGTACGCCGCGGCCTGCGCGACCGGAATCAGCAGGCCACCGGCCAGCCCCTGCAGCAGGCGCCAGCCGAGCAGCCAGCCGATACCCGGCGCTGCGCCAGCCAGCACAGCGGCAACCGCGAACAACAGCAACGCCACCAGCAGCAAGCGACGCTCGCCGCAGCGCGCAGCCAGCCAGGGCGCCAACGGAATCACCACGCTCAGGCCCAGCATGTAGGCGGTGCCGACCCAGGCCAGGGTGCTGATATCAGCGTGCAGTTCCGCCGCCAAGGCCGGATAGGCCACCGTGGCGATGAACATGTTGACCAGATCCAGGGCGAACACCAGCAGGAAGATCGCCTCATGGCGCAGGCGGGGGGACGGCATCGGCGGCGCTCCAGCAGAGAAGCGGCCAGCATGCCGTGCGGGCCTTGTTGGAAAAACACGACGACAGCTGCAAGACTGTCAAATCTGTTTTGACAATAGACCGCCATGGTCAGCCTCGATCGCTTCGATATCTTCCGCGCCGTGGTCGAGGCCGGCAGCCTGACCGCCGCCGCCGATCGCCTCGGCCTCAGCCGCGCGGTGGTCAGCTTCAACCTGAAGCGGCTGGAACAGGAGCTGGGCGTGACCCTGCTGCTGCGCAGTACCCGGCACCTGGCCCTGACCGAGGCTGGCGAGCAGTTCCTGCAGCACTGCGTGCGGGCGCTGGACGCCGCCCAAGCGGCGATCGATGCCGCGCGCCGCGACCAGCACCAGCTGCAGGGCGTACTGCGCCTGACCACCACGCCGGAGTACGCCCAGCTCCGCTTGATTCCTGCGTTGGAGGCGTTCCGTGCGCGGCACCCGGCCCTGCAGCTGCACCTGTCGACCTCACCGGCACCGGCCGACCTGATTCCCGAACGCTTCGACCTGGCGATCCGCCTCGGCCGCCTGCCGGACTCTGGGCTGCATGCCAGCGAACTGGAACGGCATCCACTGTGCGCGGTAGCGGCTCCGTCCCTGTTGGCACGCCTGCCCTCTGCCGATGCTGCCGATGACCCCGTGCAGCTGGGTTCCCTGCCCCGCCTGGGCTACCCGCGTCTGGCCGACGTGCCGGTGGTGGCACCGGATGGCAGCGATGCCCTGTTCGCCACCAACCCCGGCAACGCGGTGGTGCGCGTGGATGGTGCCAGCAGCCTGCGCGCCTTCGCCGTGGCCGGTGCCGGCGTCACCGTGCTGCCGCGCTGGCTGATCGAGGACGATCTGGCCCAGGGTCGGCTGCGACCGGTACTGCGCCAGCACCGCTTCCCGCAGCAGAGCGTGTACGCGGTCTACCCGCACAGCACGCAGCCCTCGCCGAAGGTGCGTCAGCTGATCGATTTCCTGCGCGGGTGGTTTGGCAGCGCGCCTGTGTAGAGCCGAGCCCATGCTCGGCTGCGTGTCGGCTCGGCCTTGGCCGTTCATCAGCCGAGCGTGGGCTCGGCTCTACAGAAACACCTCAAACAAACACGGCCCCTTCCGGGGCCGTGTCTTCAAGGCATCAGCGCAGCACCTGCTCCATCAGCTGCACGTCCACCGTCTGCAGCGGCTCGGCGGCATTACGCGACAGCTGCACCTGGTAGGTGCCGCCGTCGATCTTCCACTGGCGCGCCTGTGCATCGTAGTGGGCCAGGGTCTTCGGCTCGGCTTCGATGCGGATGCGGCGCTGTTCGCCCGGCTGCAGGGTCACCTTGTCATAGCCGATCAGGCGGATCGGCGTGGTGCTGCCGGCCGGCAGCTTCAGGTACAGCTGGGCCACGTCGGCACCGGCGCGCTTGCCGGTGTTGCGAATGTCCACGCTGGCGACCAGGCGCGAGCCTTCCACACTCACCTTGACGTTTTCATAGGCGAACGAGGTGTAGGACAGGCCATGACCGAACGCGAAGGTGGGCTTCAGGCCCTTGGCCGCCATCCACTTGTAACCGACGTTGGCACCTTCGATATCGAAATCGAACACATCACCGAACGGCTTGGCCGGCTTGAAGCCGAGGCCGTCGATGTGCGGGCGCGGCAGCTGCGATTCGTCCACCACCCAGGTCACCGGCAGGCGGCCGGACGGATTGACCTGGCCGGTCAACAGCGCGGCAATGCCTTCGCCACCGCGGATGCCCGGGTACCAGGCCTGCAGCATCGCCGGCACCTGCGCCAGCCATGGCGTGCGCACCGGCCCATTGGTTTCCAGCACCAGCACCGTCTTCGGGTTGGCCTTGGCCACCGCCGAGATCAGCGCGTCCTGGTTGTCCGGCAACTGCATGTCCGGCAGATCCACCGATTCGGCGGCCCACTGGGTGGCGAACACGATGGCGACGTCGGCCTGCGCGGCAGCCCTGGCCGCGGCGGCGGCGTTGGTGCCGTCCACGTACTCGATGGTCGCGTCCGGACGCGCTGCGCGCAGCGATTCCAGCGGCGAGGACGGGTGGAAGATCACCGGGCCCGGCCAGGTGGTCGGCAGCACGCCCGGCACTGCATTGGTGCCCTTGGCGGTCACGCCCACCATCGACGAACCGCCGCCACCAATCACGCCCTTGTCGGCGTGGCCACCGATGATGACGATGCGCTTCACCGTGTCGGCCAGCGGCAGCAGGTTGCCTTCATTGCGCAGCAGCACGCTGCCCTCTTCCACCGTGCGCTGGGCGACGGCGAAGCCGGCCTCGGCATCGACCTTCTGGTGCTGCGGCGGGTTGTCGAAGTTGCCATGCAGGAACATCGTGCGCAGGATGCGCGCGACCATGTCATTCAGGCGCGCCTGCGGCACCACGCCGCCATGCACGGCCAAGCGCAGCGGCTCATCGAAGAACACCGCCGCGTCGAACACTTCGCCGGCCGACTGCTGGTCCAGGCCGGCCAGCGCCGCCTTCGAACCGCTGTGCACGCCACCCCAGTCGGACATCACGAAACCGGGGAACTTCCATTCCTGCTTCAGCACCTGGTTCATCAGGTAGCCGTTCTCGCAGCCGTAGGTGCCGTTGATCTTGTTGTACGAGCACATCGCCACGCCCGGGCGGCCGGCTTCCAGCGCGATCTCGAAGGCCAGGAGGTCCGACTCGTGCATGGCCTGTTCGCCAATGCGCACGTCGTGGAAGTTGCGGCGGGTCTCCATGTCGTTCAGCGCGAAGTGCTTCATCGAGGAGATCACATGCTGGCTCTGCACGCCCTGGATCAGCGCGCCGACCATCGAACCGGCCAGCAGCGGATCTTCACCGGCATATTCGAAGTTGCGGCCATTGCGCGGATCACGTTGCAGGTTGACGCTGCCCGACAGCAGGATGTTGAAGCGCTGCTGCCATGCCTCGCGGCCCATGGTCGCGCCACCCGCGAAGGCGACCTGCCGGTTCCAGCTCGATGCGGTGGATGGGCCCGATGGCATCGCCGTGGCGAAATCACCCGGGCGGATGCCGCCCGGATTGGTCACGCCGACGCCGGCATCGGCCGACTGCTGCGACGGAATGCCCAGCCGCGCCACGCCCGGCACGTAACCGGCCGAACCGACCGCGCCTTCCGGCAGCGGGCCACCGTCCTTGCCCAGCCCGAAGTAGCTGTGCAGCATCTGGAACTTCTCGTCCTCGGTCATCGCCTTCAGCAGCAGCGCAGCGCGCGCATCGGCGTTGAGGGTGGTGTCCATCCACGGCCTGTCGCCATGTTTGTCGGCGGCATAGGCCAGGGTCAGCAGGGTGGCGCGCAGGGTGTTGCCTTCCAGCTTGAACGGCGCACTGCTGGCGGCCTGGAAACCATCGCTGAAATAGCTGGCATCGGCTTCCAGGGCGACACGCGCCGGATCGAAGCCGGCGGCCTTGGCCGATTCACCGGCCACCGCACCGAGCAGCACCGCCGGTGCACCCAGCCGCGAACGGGTGACCAGCGCTGGCAGCCGGGCGGCACCTGCACCGGCATCGGTATAGACCGCCACCGTGTGGCGGCCATCGTCCAGGCGCAGGTAGCTCAGGCCCGGCTGGTCCGGGCCGGATTCAGCGGCGATCGGCAGCCGGGTCAGCACGGCCTGGCCGCGCTGGATCTGGCCATCGTCCCTGCCGGCGGCGATGAAGCGGTACTCGTAGCCCAGGCCATCGGCCAGCACCTGCAGCGGATCGACCTGGCCAATGCCGCGCTGCACCTGGCGCACGCTCACCGCGTCCACCTGCAGGGTCTTCAGCTGGGCGGCCAAGGCCGGCATCGTCTCGGCGGTCGGGGCCTGTTCCAGGGTCAGCACAGTGAACGCGGCGGGGTCGGCCCAGGCCGGGGCGGCCAGTGCGACAGACAGGGCCAGGGACAGTGCAAGCGGCTTTGTAAACGTTTTCATCGGCAGGCGTAATTCCGTTGCCAAGGCAATCGGTCCAGGGAAAGTGCCGCCGAAGGGTGCAGCGTTCATGCCGCGCAGGAATTGCCAGGCAACCTCCCGCAGGCCGAAGGACGGGCCGGTCTGCGCCTGGGACCCTCCTCCCGGCGTGACAACCTGCCTGTCCGGGCCGCGCAGGGCGACCCAATCCTGTGAAGATTGTGCGAGGGCGTTCACACCTGTCAACAGGACCTAAGTCACAGAGGCAACCCGGCCAGCGGTTATCAGGCCATCACCGGCGGTCATCAGCAGGCCGCGTGGGGCTGCCGATAATGAGGTGTCACCGGCCCTGGCCCCCGCCCATGAACATACACCGCGACTTCGATCATCTCTGGCGTGACCGCTGTGATACCTCCACCCAGCGCAGCCCACGCGTGCTGATCCGGGTATTCGTTGCCCCTGGCGAACTGGAGCGCAGCGTGGCGTTCTACGAGCAGTTGCAGGGTGTGGTGGCCGATGCGGGCTTCCCGTTTCCCGATGCCGGCCTACGCCTGGCGATGGTCGGTGCATTCCTGCTGATCGAAGGTTGCGATGAGGCGCTGGCGCCATTCACTTCGACCACGGGGACGCTGCTGGTCGATGACGTTCGGCCCTATCACGACAAACTGGTCGCGGCCGGTGCCGAGATCATCTTCCCGCTGCAGGTGGTGCCGACCGGGGCGGCGTTCAATGCGGTGCATCCCGATGGCACGGTGGTCGAGTACGTGCATCACCGGCCGGATCCGCACGGGCGGTGAGAGTGCGCCCGGCACCCGCAGAGGCAACGGCCAATGCAACAGCAGAAGCAAAAGCTGGGTTCCTGTGGGGTGGCGGGGTGGGTCCGGTTGCGGGGGACGGCGCAAGTACGTCCATGTAGCCTCGGTTGCGCCATCCATGGCGCTCACGCCCCCGCAACCGGACCCACCCCGCCTTCGACAATTCGCCGCAATCTGCAGTAGATCCACGCCAGGCGTGGGTGCTCTTCGATCAATCGTCGAATTAATCGATTTCGATGGAGATTCATCCACGCATGGCGTGGATCTACAATCCCTCCATGTCCTCCCCCGCCCTGCCCTGGAATGGCACGCTGCTGCTGGATGCTCACGTGGCGGTGCTGCAGGGCCATGCCGGTGACAGCAGCGTACATGCGCACTACGCCCATCAACTGCTGCTGAGCGACGGTACGCCCTGGCAGGTCGAAGTCGATGGCGTACGGCAGCAGGGCCAACGGCTGTGGCTGCCCTCCTTCCAGACGCATGCGATCCTGTCGGCGCCGGAAGCGGGCTGCACGGTGTTCCTCGAACCCGCGCATGCCGATTCCACGCAGATCCAGCAGCATCTGCACGCACTGCCGGGCAATACCATGGAGCTACGCGACTGGCTGCCACGGCTGAGCCGCCCACAACCGCTGGACCGCCGCGTGCAGGCGGCATTGGCCCGTATCGCCCAGCACCTGCCTGACCCGGTGCCGGCCGCCGATATCGCCGAGGCGGCGCACCTGTCGGCCAGCCAGCTGCACCGGCGTTTCCAGTCCGACCTGGCGGTGACACTCCGCGGCTGGGTACTGTGGCAACGCCTGCGCAATGCACTCACGCATCATCTGAACGGCCACAGCCTGACCGACAGTGCGCATGCCGCTGGATTCGCCGATCTGGCCCATCTGTCGCGCAGCCTGCGCCGCATGTTCGGCATCAGTGCCGCGCAACTGCAGGGCCTGCAGCTTCACGCGGCCTGACACAGCCCATCATCCGCGCCTGCGCAGACCTTCCGGCAGCTCCGGCACCTCGCCATGCGGCAGTTCGCGGAACGGCGCCAGCAGCTGTCCCGGATAATCGCGCGGATAGTCCGGTTGGCTGCCGATGCCAAGGTCGCGATGCTGCAGCCGATAGCCCGGCGCATCGAAAGCGGTCCCCAGCAGATGATCCCAGACGGTCAGGAACAGGCCGAAGTTGACGTCGCCGGCGGTGCCGTAACGCATGTGGTGGAAGCGGTGCAGCGGCGCCCACGCCATGATCCGGCCCAGCACACCCGGGCGCATGTCCACGTTGGAATGCTGCAGCAACAGCTGGATGGCGATGGCGAAGGCCAGCACCGCGGCTACCGGCATCGGCAGGCCCAGCACCAGCAGCGGCAGCACGCCGCCCACCGCTTCGGCGGCCTGGTGCAGTGGGTGTTTCATCAGCCCGTTGAAGCCGTACATGCGGGTGACGCTGTGGTGCACCGCATGCAGCCGCCACAACCAGCCGATGCGATGGCTGGCGTAGTGCACCAGGGTGATGCCGAGATCGGCAGCGATGATCGCCACCAGTAGCTGCAGTGCGAACGGCCACTGCAGCGGCCACAACTGCCACGGAATGATCGCCGCCAGCAGCGGCACCGCCGCGATCGACAACAGGTTCAGGCCTTCGTTGACCAGCGCGTGCAGGGCGTCACGCACACGGTCGCCGTGGTCGCGGTTGAACGCAGGGTCATACGGCCAGGCGCGCTCGGCGACGAACGAAACCGCAATGGCGATCGCCAGCAGGGCCAGCAGCCACAACGGATCGCCATGGCAGTGGCCGACCCAGACGACGGCAGTGGCGACGAATCCAAGCAGGAACAGCGGGGCATACAGGCGGAGCATCCAGTGCTTCATGGGCAACCCGGGAAGTGAGGGGCCTGCATGCTGGCGTGGCGTGTGGGTTGCTGGCTTGAACAAACGGCGCAACCCTGCGGGCACCACGCTTCCCACATCCACGCATGGCGTGGATCTACAATGACGCTCTCATCGCGCCCGGGACCGGCATGGACTCCTTCAACCTGATGCGCGCCTTCCGCCGCATCGTCGAACGCGGCGGGCTCGCTCGTGCCGCCGAAGACCTGGGCATGTCGCCGGCCGGCCTGAGCAAGCAGTTGCGCACGCTGGAAACGCACCTGGGCGTGGTGCTGCTGCAGCGGACCACGCGGCGCATGAGCCTGACCGAAACCGGCCACGCCTATTACCGCGAATGCTGCCGCCTGCTCGACGAGCTGGAAGCGCTGGAACGCGGCATCGCCGAACAGCGCGGCGAGGTGGCCGGGCGCCTGCGCGTGAACGCGCCGCAGTCATTCGCACTGAGCACGCTGTCGCCGCTGCTGCCGCGCTTCCTGCAGCAGCATCCACAGTTGTCGCTGGACCTGGTGATGGAAGATCGCCTGCTCGATGCAGTCGGTGAGGGTTTCGATGTGTCGCTGCGGCTGCGTGCCGAACTGGATGATTCACGCCTGGTGGCGCGCCGGCTGGCGTCGCTGCAGCAGGTGCTGTGCGCGGCCCCGTCCTACCTGCGGCAGCATCCGGCACCGCAGGCGGTGGACGATCTGCAGGCGCACAGCGTGCTGGCCTACAGCCTGTCCGACTCCCCCGGCAGCTGGCCGCTGCTCGGTCCCGATGGCCAGGTGACAATCACCCTGCCCGCGCGCGTCACCGTCAACAACAGCTTGCTGCTGCGCGACCTGCTGGTGGCCGGCATGGGCATCGGTGCCCTGCCCTCGTTCCTGGCCGCGCCGGCACTGGCCCAGGGCGAACTGCAGCAGGTGCTGCCCGACCACCGCTATCCGCCGCGCTTCGTGCATGCGGTCTACCCCACGTCGCGCCATCTGCAACCCAAGGTACGCGCCTTCATCGATTTCCTGCACGCCGAGCTGCCCGGCTGCGCTGGCCTGGATTCGTAACCGCCAGCGAAAACTGAGCTGCCCGCGGCGTGCTGTTTCGGCCACGCCGCGCTGCCTACTCTGCCGCCTCCCCTCTCACCGATGGCAGGCAGATGTCTTCCGTTCCTTCCCCCGCCACCGCCGCGCCGGTGGTCGATTTCTTCCACGACGTGGTCTGCGGCTGGTGCTTCGTGCTGGCCCCGCGCCTGAAGCAGGTCTCCGCCGAACTCGCCATCCAGGTGCGCCACCGCAGCTTCGTGCTGCAGGACTCGCGCGCACAGATGGTCGAGGTGTTCGGCTCGATGGAGCGCGCCAAGGCGATCATCCTGCGCCACTGGACCGACTGCGCCGCGCATGAAGACACCGCGCGCATCGATATCGAAGGCATGCGCGCGCAGGACTTCGAGTATCCGTCCGGCTGGCTCGGCGCACTGGCCTGCCAGGCTGCCGGCATGCTCGGTGGCAACGACGCCCATGGCGCGATGTTCGATGCCGTGCAGTGGGCGCACCTGCACCAGCACCGCAACATCGGCGACGCCGAAGTCCTGCTGGATATCGCCGAAGCGCTGGGCCATCCACGTGGCGCCTTCGCTGACCACATGCGCAGCGACGCAGTACGCCAGCGCGTGCAGGTCGATCGCGCCGAAGCCGCTGCCCTCGGCATCCGTTCCATACCCACCGTGATCGGCGGCAACGGCCTGCGCCTGCAGACCCTGCCGCTGCCACACCTGCGCCAGGCCCTGGCGCACCTGGTCGCGGCCTGAGCCGCACCCTCCCCCACCCTGCAAGGAGATTCCCCATGACCCCACGTACCCTGGCCACCGCGCTGGCCCTGCTGCTGGCCGGCACCGCCGCTTCCACCACCGTGTCCGCGCACGAACGCGTACCCTCCGGCCAGCAGGTCGGCACCAGCCCCTGGGGGCCGAAGGACGAGATCGGCCGCCTCAACCTGATCACCGAGGCCTCGCGTGCGGCGATCCTGTCGCGGGTCAGCGGCGGCAAGGCCTATGACCTGGCCACCGAGTACTACGTCGGCATGCCCAGCTGGCAGGATGCCGGCGACCCGCACTACCAGTTCTGGATGACCCACACCCCGCGCGGCACGGTGATGGATGATCCGATGGGCGTGGGCGAAACCATGAACCTCACCCGTAGCTACACCGGCACCGCGTTCTCGATGTACAGCCACACCGGCACCCACATCGATGCGCTGAACCACTTCGGCATCCATGGAAAGATCTGGAATGGCTTCGAGGCCGACAAACACCTCGGCGACCGTGGCTGGAATGTCACCGGCATCGAGAAGTTCCCGCCGTTGATCGCGCGTGGCGTGCTGATCGACGTGGCCACCGCCAAGGGCGTGGACATGCTGCCGGACAGCTACCGCGTCACCCGCCAGGACCTGAAGGATGCGCTGGCACGCCAGAAGGTGAAACTGCAGCAGGGCGACGTGGTGCTGATCCGCACCGGCCGCATGCGCCTGTTCGAACAGCCCAAGGCCTACATGGCCAACCCGCCGGGCATGGGCCTGGACGCGGCGCGCTTCCTGATCGAGGACAGCGGCGCGATGATCGTCGGTGCCGACAACCTCAGCTTCGAGACCTTCCCCTCGGAGGTGTCCGACGACTACGTGCCGCTGCACACCTACCTGCTGGCCCAGCAGGGCGCGCCGATCATCGAGCTGGTGGCGCTGGACGAACTGGCCCACGACAAGGTCTACGAGTTCGCCTTCATCGGCGGCCCGCTGAAGATCCGCGGTGGCGATGCCGCGCCGCTGCGCCCGGTCGCGCTGCCGGTCCGCCCGTAACCGGGGACATACCCGGGTAGCGCCGGGCCATGCCGGGGAGCCGACCTTGGTCGGCACCCCTACCCCTTCAGCAACCTGAAATCCGATCCTCCGATTTCATTAGTAATTCTACTCACAAGGCGAGTAGCATGTCCGGTCTCAGCCCCTGATACCGGCCCGTCGATACTCGCGTCATGCCCGCCGTTTCCGCCCGTTCCTGCCGCTTCCAGCCTGCCCGGCGCCTCCCCTGGAGGACCCGCTGATGGGTGCCGTCGTCGCCCTCGACCGGCTGCTTGACGGCCGCCAGCTGTGGCGCGGCCCGGCCCGCCAGGGGCCGGCCAGCGACCATCTGGCCAGCGGTCACCCGGCACTGGATGCGCGCCTGCCCGGCGGCGGCTGGCCCAGCAGCGGGCTATGCGAGGTACTGCAGGCCGCGCCCGGCGTCGGCGAACTGGCTCTGGTCTGGCCAGCGCTGGCGAAGCTGAGCCAGCGCGACCGCCCGATCGTGCTGGTCGCCCCACCCTATCGCCCGCACGCTCCGGCCTGGGCAGCGGCCGGGCTGGATCTGACCCAGCTGCAGATCATCCACGCCGCGCCGAAACAAGCGCTGTGGGCCACCGAGCAGTGCCTGCGCTCGGCCGCCTGTGCAGCAGTGCTGTGCTGGCCACACCAGCCCGATCACCGCTCACTGCGCCGCCTGCAGGTGGCGGCCGACAGCGGCCAGTGCCTGAGCTTCGTGTTCCGCGAGGCGCAGGCAGCACGCAATCCTTCCCCGGCCAGCCTGCGCCTGCAGCTCGACCACGGCCAGGTGCGGGTGCTGAAGTGCCGTGGCGGCCTGCCGCCGGCGCAGCCGTTGCCGCTGGCCATCGCCCACTGAGGCCGCGCCATGCACTGGGCCTGTCTGTTGTTGCCGCAGCTGGCGCTGGACAGCGTGCTGCGCCTGCAGCCCGACCCGCAGCGGCCACTGGTGCTGCTGCAGGGGCCGGCACAGCGTCGCGTACTGCGTGCGGTCAGCCCGTCGGCACGCGCAGCGGGGCTGCGCCCGGGCATGCTGCTGTCGGCTGCGCAGGTACTGGTGCAGGACCTGCATCTGCACGATTACGATCCCAGCGCCGAACAGCACACCCGGCAGCTGCTGGCCAGCTGGGCCTATGCCTACAGCTCGCAGGTCAGCCTCGATTTTCCGCACGCGCTGGTCATGGAAATCGGTGCCAGCCGTGCCCTGTTCGGCGACTGGCTGACGATCGAGCAGCGGCTGCGCAACGAACTGCATGAGCTTGGTTTCCGCCATCGCCTGGTGGCCGCGCCCACCGCGCATGCCGCGCGCGTGCTGGCCAACGTTCACGACGGCCTCGGCATCGATGCGCAGCAGCTGCCAGCGGCACTGGCGCAGCTGCCCTTGCCGCGCTGTGGCCTGCCCAGCGAAGCAGTGACCGTACTCGGCCGTTCCGGCCTGCGCACGCTGGGTGCGGTGCTCGAGCTGCCGCGCGACAGCCTGGCCCGGCGCTTCGCACCGGACGTGCTGCAGCAGCTGGATGCGCTGCGCGGGCTGCCCACCGCGCCACTGCGCTACTACCAGCCACCGGACCGTTTCGATGCGCGCATCGAATTCGAATACGAGATCGAATCCAGCCAGGCCCTGCTGTTTCCGCTGCGTCGCCTGCTGCTGGACCTGGCCGCATTCCTGTGTTCGCGCGATGGCGGCGTGCAGCGCTTCGACCTGCATTTCGAGCACGACATGCTGCCGGCCAGCGTGCTGACCATCGGCCTGCTGGCGCCCGAGCGCGATCCCGCGCTGCTGTTCGAGATCGCACGCAACCGCATGGAAGCGTTTGCCCTGCCGGCCGGCAGCCGCGCACTGCGCCTGCAGGCCGAGCAGCTGCCACCGTTCGTGCCCGCCGCGCGTGACCTGTTCGATACCCGGCCGGCACAGGCGATGCCCTGGAACCAGCTGCGCGAGCGCCTGCGCGCGCGGCTGGGCGATGACGCCGTGCAGCCGCTGGCGGTGCAGGCCGACCATCGCCCCGAACGCGCCAGTGGCATCCAGCCGCCAGCCAAGCCTCCGTCGTACTGGCCACTGCGCCCCGGCTGGCTGCTGGACACGCCGCAACCACTGCGTGATCCGCGGCTGCGCATCGTCACCGGGCCGGAGCGGATCGAATCGGGCTGGTGGGATCAGGCCGATGCACGGCGCGACTATTACGTGGTGGAAACTGCTCACGGCCAGCGCGGCTGGGCCTTTCGTGAGCGCAACGACCCGCATGCGCCGTGGATGCTGCACGGCTGGTTCGGCTGAGCCACCATGCACAGCGAACTGCCCGGCTACGCCGAACTGCACTGCCTGTCGGCCTTCAGTTTCCAGCGTGGCGCCTCGATCGCCGAAGAACTGTTCGCGCGCGCCGCCGGCCAAGGCTATCGAGCGTTGGCGATCACCGACGAATGCTCGCTGGCCGGCATCGTACGCGCTTGGCAGGCGGCGAAGACGCATGGCGTGGCGCTGATTGTCGGCGCCGAATTCCAGGTCGAGGATGGGCCGAAACTGGCCCTGCTGTGCACCGACCAGGCCGCCTATACGGGGCTCTGCCAGTTGATCACCACCTGCCGGCGGCGGGCCGCCAAGGGCGAGTACCGCTGCCTGCGCGAGGACCTTCTCGGCCTGCCCGTCGGCCTGCTGTGCCTGTGGCTGGACCGGCAACCGGCCGCCACCGACCTGGAACTGCTGCGCGCCGGCTTCGATGATCGGCTGTGGCTGGCGGTGGAGCTGCACCACGAACACGACGATGCACGCCGCCTGCAGCAGCTGCAGTCCTTCGGCGAACGCCATTGCCTGCCGCTGGTGGCCAGTGGTGATGTGCACATGCATGTACGCCGCCGCCGCGCCCTGCAGGACACGCTGACCGCGATCCGCCACCGTTGCAGCGTGGCCGAAGCTGGATGGCGCCTGTTCCCCAATGGCGAGCGCCACCTGCGCCCACGCACCGCGCTGGCCCAGCTGTACCCGCCTGAGCTGCTGGCCGAGACCCTGCGCATCGCCGAGCGCTGCCACTTCACCCTGGAACAGCTGCAGTACACCTATCCGCGTGAGCTGGTGCCCGAAGGGCATGATCCGGACAGCTGGCTGCGCGTGCTGGTCGAGCGTGGCATCCCGTGGCGCTGGAAGAACGGCATCCAGCCGGCACAGCGCGAGCAGATCGAACACGAACTTGCGTTGATCAAGCAGAAGAACTACGCCTCCTACTTCCTCACCGTGCAGGACATCGTGCGCTTCGCGCGCAGCCAGGACATCCTCTGCCAGGGCCGCGGCTCGGCGGCCAACTCCGCGGTGTGCTTCGTGCTGGGCGTGACCGAGATCGACCCGGCGCGCAGCAACCTGCTGTTCGAGCGCTTCATTTCCGCCGAGCGCGACGAGCCGCCGGATATCGACATCGACTTCGAGCACGAGCGCCGCGAGGAAGTGCTGCAGTACGTGTTCAAGCGCTATGGCCGCGAGCGCGCCGCACTGACCGCAGTAGCAATCAGTTACCGTGGCCGCAGCGCGATCCGTGACGTGGCCCGTGCACTCGGCCTGCCGATGGACCAGGTCAACGAACTGGGCGCGGCGATGGACCACTGGGGCGGCCACGTACCACTGCCGGAGACCCTGCGCGAGCGCGGCTTTGATCCGGAAACACCGCTGATGCGGCGGCTGCTGGCACTGACCACCGAGCTGATCGATTTCCCGCGCCACCTGTCGCAGCACCCGGGCGGCTTCGTGATTTCAGAGCACCCGCTGTCGACGCTGGTACCGGTGGAAAACGCGGCGATGGCCGACCGCACCGTCGTCCAGTGGGACAAGGACGATCTGGATGCCACCGGCCTGATGAAGGTCGACTGCCTGGCGCTGGGCATGCTCACCGCCATCCGTAAATGCCTGGCGATGCTGCAGCAGCACGGCCTGCACAGTGGACGCATGGATGCGATCCCTGCCAAGGATACGAAGACCTACGACATGATCTGCGCCGCCGACACCATCGGCGTGTTCCAGATCGAATCGCGTGCGCAGATGGCGATGCTGCCACGCCTGCAGCCGCGCTGCTTCTACGATCTGGTGATCGAAGTGGCGATCGTGCGCCCCGGCCCGATCCAGGGTGACATGGTGCACCCCTATCTGGAACGGCGGAGGATCCTGCGCGAGCAAGGCCCGGAGGCACTGAACGATCCGGACAATCCGCTCTACCCACCGCAGCTGGAACGCGTGTTCGCGCGTACGCTGGGCGTGCCATTGTTCCAGGAACAGGTGATGCAGCTGGCAGTGGAAGCAGCAGGTTACACACCTGGGCAAGCCGATGCCCTGCGCCGCTCGATGGCGGCATGGAAGCGTCGTGGCGGCCTGGAACCGCATCGGGAGAAGTTGCTGGCCGGCATGTTGAAGAATGGCTTCAGCCGCGACTACGGCGAGCACCTGTTCGAGCAGATCAAGGGCTTCGGTGATTACGGTTTCCCGGAAAGCCATGCTGCCAGCTTCGCCCTGCTGACCTATAACAGCTGCTGGCTGAAGTGCCATCATCCCGCCGCGTTCACCGCCAGCCTGATCAACAGCCAGCCGCTGGGGTTCTACAGCCCCGACCAGCTGCTGCAGGATGCACGCCGCCATGGCATCGGCGTGCTGCCGGTGGACGTGCGCCACAGCGACTGGGACTGCACGCTGGATTTCAGCAAGGGACCGGCGGCGATCCGGCTCGGCCTGCGCCTGATCGATGGCTGCAACGAACCCGTCGTGCAGGCCATCATGCGCGAACGTGCGCAGCGCCCGTTCGACGATGTGGGCGACCTGTGCCAGCGCACCGCACTGGACCGCCGCCAGCAGGGCCTGCTGGCCGATGCCGGTGCACTGCGTGGGCTCAGTGGCCATCGCCATCGTGCACGCTGGGATATCTCCGGCGTGGAAAACCGGCTGCCACTGTTCGACCAGGCCCGCGCCACTGCCGAAGCCCGCGTGCCGTTGCCCCTGCCCAGCGCCTGGGAGGACATGCAGGCCGATTATCGCAGCACCGGCACCACACTTGGCCGCCACCCGATCTCGTTCCTGCGCGCGCAGCTGCGCAGCCGTGGCTGTCTGGACGCTGCACAACTGGCCGGGCATGGCCATGGCCGTCGCGTGCGCATCGCCGGCCTGGTACGCATGCGCCAGCGCCCGCAGACCGCCAGCGGCGTCACCTTCCTCACGCTCGAAGATGAGACCGGCATGGTCAACGCCGTGGTCTGGCGACACCTGGCCGATCGCCAGCACCGGGTGCTGGTCGATACCCAGCTGATGCAGATCGATGGCCGCCTGGAACGCGTCGATGGCGTGCAGCACGTCATCGTGCAGCGCATGCACTGCCTGGATGAACTGCTGCAGGGACTGCGCAGCCACAGCCGCGATTTCCACTGACGATACACAACGTCACACAACGAACTGGCCATTGCCGGTCCGCATCCGCTATCGTCGGCACATCCAAGGAAGGACGACCCGATGCCCCGTGCGCTGCTGCTGACCACCCTGGTGGTCTCGACCCTCGCCCTGCTGGTTTCCGGGTGGACCGCCTGGAGCCTGCATCGCAGCCAATCACCACAGCGCATCATCGAGGCGCGCGGGCTGGTCATCCACGATGCAAGCGGCCAGCCGCGGGTGATCCTCGGCGCACCGGTTCCCGATCCGCTCAGCCAGGGCCGCACCCAGGGGCCGCGTGCCACCGCCCTGTCAGGCATGATCCTGCTCGGTCCCGATGGTTCCGAACGCGGCGGCTACGGCACCAGCGACCGCGGCGGCGAAGCCCTGCTGACCCTGGACGATGCCACCGGCACCACTGAAGTATTCAAGGTCGTCGCCAACCCGGACCGCGGCGCCAGCCTGATGGTCAAGCACCAGAACAACACCGGCGCCATGCTCACCTCCTGGCAGGGCAAGCCGGAGCTGATGTTCGTCGATGACAGCGGCCAGTCCTACTACGTGCGCCCCGGCGCCAACGCCGCGCCCTGATCTGCTTGTGTAGCGTCGAGCCATGCTCGACTGCTTCTATCAACAGCAGCCGAGCATGGCTCGGCTCTACAAAGGCGAAGCAACGTCGAGCATGGCTCGACGCTACAGAGCGAACACCGCCGCCAGGTCATCCGCCAGCTGCCGCAGCTGCGCTGCCCCCAGCGCAGCGCAGGTGATGCGCAGGCCATGCCCCGGCGCTGCCACCGAGAACACTTCGCCCGCGCGCACATGCCATCCACGCGAAGCCAGGGCCAGCACCTGCGGATGGCTGTCGGCCTGCAACGGCAGCCACAGGTTCAATCCTTCCATCGGCAACGGTGTCGGCAGGCCACGCGCATGCAGCAACTCCTGCAGCGAGCGCAGGCGCTGCTGGTAACGCTCACCTGCCGAAGCGATCTTCGCCCGCTGCGTTGCCGACGACAGCACCGAGGTCGCCGCATCCTGCAGCAGGTGACTGACCCAGCCGGTGCCGGACGCCAATCGCAGCCGCAGCCGCATCGCGGTCTCTTCATCGCAGGCCAGCCAGGCCAGCCGCAGGTCCGGGCCGAGCGGTTTGGACAACGAACGCAGCAGCGCCCAGCGCCGGCCATCCAGCGGCAGCACCGAGTGATAGGCCTGCTGCGAGAGCAGCGCGTAGTGATCGTCGATCAACACCGCCACCTGCGGGTAGGCCGCCAACAACTGCCGCAACGCCCGCGCCCGCTTCGCATCCAGGCTGGCCCCGGTCGGGTTGTGTGCCCGCGGGGTCAGCAACACCGCGCGTGCACCGGCCTCCAGTGCCTGCCGCAGCGAATCGACCTGCATGCCATGCGCGTCCACCGCCACCGGCAACGGCGCGTGGCCCACAGCGTTGAGCACGTTGAGGCTGCCGAGGAAGCACGGATCCTCCACCGCGATGCGATCCCCCGGCAGCAGCCACGCCGACAGCAGGCGTTCGATGCCATCGACCGCGCCATGGGTCAGTTCCAGCGCATAGCCCTCCGGGCAGTCCGCATCCAGCGAGGCGCGTGCCAGCGCCTCCAACCTCGGGTCGACCGTGCCCACGCCATACAGCCGTGGTGCGGCCGGGGCCAGGCGCAGGTTCGGCAGCAGGCGTGGATCCGGGTTGCCACCGGCCAGGTCCTGCAGGGCCAGCCCGGGCGTACTGCCTTCACGCGCCAGCGGCGGCGGCAGGCCACGCACCACCGTGCCGCGGCGGCCCGCCGTGCTGGCCAGGCCCGCCGCATCCAGGCGCTTGTAGGCAGCAGCCACGGTGTTGCGGTTCACTCCCAGCTGCTCGGCCAGTTCACGCACCGGCGGCAACACGCTGCCGGCCGGAAGGCGGCCCTTGCCGATGCCGTCGCGGATGCTGTCGAAGATCGACTCGGCGCTATGCCCGGTGATTTTCATTTTGTCCTATGCCAAAATATCTCTTGTCCTGTGCCAGTGTATCCCACCCTGGCCACCCTGCATTGGAGGTGCCCGCATGCCCCTTGCCGCTGCCGACTGGCCCGTCGCCCAGTCCGTTGAACAGATCGCCGCCAACCTGGTCACGGTGCGCCAACGCATCGCCGATGCCTGCGCCCGTGTCGGCCGGGACCCGGCCAGCGTGCGTCTGCTACCGGTCAGCAAGACCGTCGATGACGCCCGCATCCGCATGGCGGTAGCCGCAGGCTGCCACGAACTGGGCGAGAACAAGGTGCAGGAGGCACAACGCAAGGCTGAAACGATGGCCGACCTGGGCGTGCACTGGTCGGTGATCGGCCATCTGCAGACCAACAAGGCGCGCTACGTGGCGCGCTTTGCCAGCGAGTTCCAGGCGCTGGACAGCCTGCGCGTAGCCGAGGCCCTGCAGCAGCGCCTGCAACTGGAAGACCGCACGCTGGATGTGTTCGTGCAGGTCAACACCTCGGCCGAACCGAGCAAGTACGGCCTGGAACCCGACGCGGTCGAGGCCTTCGTGCAGCAGCTGCCGGCCTTCGATCGCCTGCACGTGCGCGGCCTGATGACCCTGGCCATCTTCACCCCCGATGTCGAGCACGTGCGCGCCTGCTTCGTGCGCCTGCGCGAACTGCGCGACCAGCTGCAACGCACCGCCCCGCCCGGCCTCGACCTGTCGCAGCTGTCGATGGGCATGTCCGGTGATTTCGAAGTGGCCATC
Source organism: Stenotrophomonas sp. GD03819 (assembly GCF_029841665.1). Taxonomy (NCBI): domain Bacteria; kingdom Pseudomonadati; phylum Pseudomonadota; class Gammaproteobacteria; order Lysobacterales; family Lysobacteraceae; genus Stenotrophomonas; species Stenotrophomonas sp. GD03819. The sequence goes on along the minus strand of NZ_JAOCEW010000021.1, from coordinate 70,842 downwards.
GAGGAAGGTGCCACCGTGGTCCGCGTCGGCCAGGCCATCTTCGGTGCCCGTGCCACCCCGGACAGTTTCTACTGGCCGAACAGCGGAGCACCGGCATGAAGCACGCGGTTGTCCTGCAACACGTTGCCTTTGAAGACCTCGGCACCCTGAAACCGTTGCTGCTGGCGCAGGGCTGGCAGCTGCACGTGCTGCAGGCCGGTGTCGATGTGCTCGATGGCGCCGAAACCGCCGATCTGCTGGTCGTGCTGGGCGGTCCCATCAGTGCCAATGACACAGGGACCTATCCCTTCGTCAACGACAGCATTGCCCTGCTGCAGCGCCGGCTGCAGCGGCAGCGGCCGACCCTGGGCATCTGCCTGGGTGCACAGCTGATGGCGCGGGCACTCGGTGCCAGTGTCGCTCCCAGTGGTGGCAAGGAAATCGGCTTTGCGCCACTGCTGCTGACCGATGAAGGCCAGCGTTCTCCGCTGCAGTCCCTGCAGGGCATTCCGGTACTGCATTGGCATGGTGAAGCGTTCGAACTTCCGGCCGGTGCACGCCGCCTGGCCAGCACGCCGGCCTGCCGTCACCAGGCATTCGCCATCGGCAGCCACGCACTGGCCCTGCAATGCCATCCGGAACTGGACGCCCGCCAGTTCGAGCGTTGGCTGATCGGCCACACGCTGGAGCTGGCCCAGGCCGGCATCGATCCCAACGACCTTCGCGCGCAGGCGCGTCGCTATGGCGCACCACTGGCTGCGGCCGCCACCGCGATGTTCGACCATTGGCTGCAGGACCTGCCGGAGACACCACAATGAACTACCGATTGCAGATCCACCGCGATGGCGCCCACTGGGGTCACTTCGACTGCAGCGGCCCCGATGCCCTGCAACGCATGGACGCCATCGCCGCACAGCTGCCTGCCGATCAGGGCTTCCAGCTGAAACGGCAGAAAGGGGTCAGCGAAGAGCGCATCCTGTCCAGCAATGCCGATGGCCTGCGCGTACTGGCTTCGCAGATCCAGTACCGCGACATCTGACCCGACGATGGTAGTGCCGGCCGCTGGTCGGCATCCGACGGGAGAACAGGTTTGCCGGCCAGCGGCCGGCACTACCCTGGCTGTTCGCCCGCGTGCGAAGCTTCACGGATGCTGACCCTGCAACGCGGCAACCACCACGGACTGCTCATCGCCCCGCGCTGGCCCTCCACCCGCATCCAACTGGAAGAAGAGGTACTGCAACGCCTGCTCGACGCGCAGGCAATGCTGCCTGCCGGGCTGCGCCTGCTGCTCACTCGTGGCTTCGAACCCAGCCACAGCCGTCTCGGTGGCTTCCGCCGCGTGGTGCGACGGCTCGGCATTGCGGTGTTCCGCACCTGCTACCCGCAGCGCCGCGATGAGATCGATGCCATCTTCGGTGCCAACGGCCACGACATCGATGGCCGTCATATCGATGTCTCACTGATACTGCACGGCAAGCGGCTGCGACTGCTGCCGCTGGGCGTATTCACCCCACCGCGCTGGCAGGATCGTCGCGTCGCCCATCATGCCGAAGCGGTCGCGCAGGTGAAGCGCAGCCTGCAGCATTGCGGCTTCGAGCTGCATCGCAACCCCACCGAAGCCCTGCAGATCCACTGCGACTACCGCCCGCGCTGACGCTGCGGTGGCCCATTGTTGGGGGACTTAGAGATTGAGAACGGGGAAAAAACGGGATGAAACGGGATGAAATGGGACGAAAGCCCCGTCTGGCAAGCGTTTCACCCGTCGAGTGACATCTATCGATAGATAGAGCTCGGTTTGCGAAACCAGCCCTATCTGACCCGATTGGACACCAGGAATGCAAAACGGCCGCCATCACTGGCGGCCGTTTGACTTGTGTTTAAAGGGGCTTCAACGGGCTGGCGGTCCATCGGGTGGATCGCAGATGTTCTGCAGACAGTCCTCCAGGCCCTTGAGCCTGACCAGCACCTGGTCGAGCTGCTCCTGGCTCAGATATTTGAGGGAAGGAACGCCGAGGCGGAGCAGATCCCGTTCAACTTCCCGCTGCCAACCGTAGCGGGCGGCGAGATCCTGGATCTCATAGCGCGCGCGAGCGCGACGCAGATGCACTGGCATTGCCAGCACCGGGTCCGAAAGCCTTGTCTCCCAATGATTCCGAGGGATCGCGTCCCGCAGAATCGCCCTCAATCTACCTACCAGTTGCCGCTGTTCCTGCATCCTTTGCCCCTGTAACGATCATCCCGACTGTCTGCTGGGCAAACGGCCTTACGTCCGCTTCCGGCAGTCCCTTTTCCAGCAGCTGAGCCAGCAGAACAAGCGCCTCGCCATACTGGGCCGGGGCCAGTGCAGCATCCGCGTCATCAAGCGCCTCCTGGAGCAGTTGCGCGGCGATCTTCACAGACGACTGGCTCACTACCTGAGACTGCCGCAAGTCATTGTTTTGACGCGGAATCGTGCCGGAATCCAGGCGTTCATCGCCTGAGCCTGTGAGCAGCCAATTGGCGTTCCAGCCGCGCCGGACAAGTGCGCCCAGCCCATCCGACCCGATCTCTCTGACGCCCCGCTCCCAGCGGCTGTACGTGGTCTTTGACACCCCCAATGCATGCGCCATTTCCGCCTGGGTCATATGCGCCCGAACGGAAACGAGTCGCGCGCCAATTTGCGCCCATTCGGACTTCGCACTTTCATCAGGTGAAGCGCGAAAGGCTGTGGACGTGTCATTCATGGTTTCGCACTTCCCGTAAGTGTCTGTTTGTAAAGCTAAAAATCATTACGTTTTCCGTATGGGCGCAAAAAGGGAAGTGCGAAGTCCGCTTGGACGTTGACACGCGTCCATTTGGACGTATGATCTGCGCCGTAGACATCACTCAACGGACAGATACGAAGTGTCAGCAACGACTACCCCGAGAAAAGCCAGTCCCGCCAAGGACTGGCATCCCGCCGATGTCGTAGCGGCGCTGCATCGCAAGGAAATCTCCCTGCGGCAGCTCGCACTACTGAACGGCTACACCAACGCTAACAGCCTCAATACAGCACTCCGCCGGCCGTACCCGCAGGCGGAGGCGCTGATCGCCGAGGCCCTTGGAAAGAAGCCCCAGGCCATCTGGCCCACCCGATACGACGCCGACGGTAAGCCGAACCGTGGCCCAGGAGGCCGCAAACCGCTGCTGCCCCCCGATGCAAAGCCTAGCAGCCTGCGGACAGGCCGCAATCCACAAATTGGCGCCCCGCAATGAACAGCGCCTCTATCTACCGCTTCCCCCCGGCGCACAGGCGCCCCCACCGAGCAGGAGACGCAAGGATGAATCGTCAGCCCAGCCAGCCCTATGACTTCTTCTTGACCCCACGCCCCTCGGCGCCGGTCAACGGCACCATGGATTACCGCAAGTCCGTCAGCATGCTGGTCGGCCAGATGCTGGAGGCCGCGCACGCTGCAGGTCTGGATCGGCACGAAGTAGCCGCACGCGCCAGTCGCCTGACTGGCCAGAACGTATCCAAGGCGATGCTCGACGGCTACACCGCGCCCAGCCGTGAAACGTTCAACATTCCGCTGTGGGTTGCCCCCGTGCTGGAAGTGATCTGCGGCGGGACGCTGCTCGCTGAGTGGCAGGCCCAGGTCATCGGTGGCCAGCTGCTGCTGGGCGCCGAAACCTTGGACGTTGAAATCGGCCGCGCCCACCGTGAGCGTGTCGTCGCAAGCCAGCGCCTGCGCCAGCTGCACCGCCTGAGCGTGAGGGCATCCTAATGGCGGACGGCAACATGTCCCCCCGTTCGATGCTGGACCTGGCCACCTTGGCCAGCAGCCTGGGCAAGACCAAGCGAGCCGTCGAGATCCGCGCAAAGCGTGAAGGCTGGGCGTTTGAGGAAAAGGCCACTCGCGGTGGTCGTCGCCGACTGTATGCCGTTGATGCGCTACCGCCAGACGTACAGGCCGCAGCTGTCATCGCGGGTCAGGTCAGCGAGACGCCGCAGCGGGCCGTGGCGGTTCGCCAGGCCAACGTCGATTCCATCGCGTCCGCATGGAAGCGCTACGAGGCCGTCCCGCAGCATTTGAAGGACGAAGCCGCACGCCGCCTGCGCGCCCTGCAGGCCGTTGAGGCGCTCCAGGCTGCGGGCCATCCTCTGATGGCAGCGCGTCAGATCGTCGCCAGCCAGATGCAGCGCGACCAGGTCGGCGGCGTGAGCGTGGCCAGCCTGGGTCGCTGGGCCGCGCTGGTGGCCAAAGCCGAGAAGCAGCACCGCCTGGCGCTGTTGGTGCCGGCATACGCCGCGACCAAGGCCAAGGCTGAGATTCACGCCGAGGCCTGGGATCTGTTCAAGGCCGACTATCTGCGGGTCGAGGCTCCGAGTGCGCAAAGCTGCTATGACCGGCTGCAGCGCATCGCCGCCACCAAGGATTGGCCCGCACTTCCGTGCGCCAAGACGTTCATCCGCCGTGTTGAGGCAGAACTGCCGCGCGCCGTCCTGGTGATGGCCCGCGAGGGCCAGGAGCGATTCAATCAGACGTTCCCGGCCCAGGAGCGCGACCGCAGCGTGTTCCACGCGCTGGAGGCAGTGAACAGCGACGGCCACAAGTTTGACGTGTTCGCACGTTGGCCGGACGGCACGGTTGCGCGCCCCATCATGGTGGGTGTCCAGGATCTCTACAGCGGCAAACTGCTGGGCTACCGCATCGCCGAAACCGAGTCGTCGGACCTTGCACGCTTCGCGTTCCGTGACGTGATCGAGCGCTACGGCATTCCCGGCAAGGTCTGGCTGGATAACGGTCGCGGCTTCGCATCCAAGATGCTGACCGGCGGCACCGCAAATCGCTTCCGATTCAAGGTGAAAGAAGACGATCCGACCGGCCTCCTGACGGCAATGGGCTGCGAGATCCACTGGGCAACGCCGTATCACGGCCAGGCCAAGCCCATCGAGCGCGCCTGGCGTGACCTGTGCGACCGCGTTGCCAAGCACCCGGCATTCGCTGGCGCCTACACGGGTAACAAGCCCGACGCAAAGCCCGAGAACTACGGCAGCAAGGCCATTCCGCTGGATGAGTTCGTGCGTGTCCTGAATGAGGAAATCGCGGCCCACAACGCTCGCGAGGGCCGGCGCACTCGCACCGCTGCAGGCCGGAGCTTTGATTCCGCGTTTGAGTCCAGCTATGCGCAGTCCACGATCCGCAAGGCATCGCCTGAGCAGCTGCGGGAAATGCTCCTGTCTACGGACGTGGTCACCTGTGACCGCCGTGATAGCAGCGTTCGTCTGTCCGGCAATCGGTACTGGAGCGACGCCATCGCCCCGTTTGCAGGTCAAAAGGTGATGCTTCGCTTTGATCCCGAGCATCTGCACCAGGCTGTGCATGCGTACACCTTGGCCAACGTCTACATCGGCCAGCTGGACTGCATCGCCGCCGTTGGCTTCGCCGATACAGGCGCCGCCCGTGAACACGCCAGGGCAAAGAAGCAATACCGCCAGGCAACACGTAAGCAGCTGGACGCGGAGCGCCGGATGGAAGCGGCCAGCGTGGCCAACCAGCTGCCGTCGCCGCTGCCCGAATCGCTGCCGCCTGCAGGCGTGATCGCGCCGCTGTTCGGTCGCCGGCAGCCGCCGCGCGTACAGGAAGCCGAGCCCGCCGAACGGCTGCGCACCGGCACCGACGACAACGAAAGCGCGTTCGTGTCGCTGATGGATCGCATGCAGGCCCAGCAGCGCCGGAACAGCCTGTGGACCACGCCTGACGGGGAAGCCTGATGCAAAGCACCCCCGCCACCGGCTACCAGCGTCGGCAGGCCTACCTCCAGCGCATACGCAATGAAGGTTCGCACCCACTTCGCCACCAGGCACAAGCCCGTTTCAGATCCGGCGTAGACACCCGGACCAACCCGAAAGCGACAGCAGCAGGCGGTGGCATCGCCCGCCGCAGATCGAAGCTCGCCGCCCTCAAACGTCCGCCCCTTCCACCCGTTGCCCCGCTGCACCCGCACCAATCCAAGGAACCCAACACGATGAATCTGGCCGTCACCCCGATCACCCCCGAAGAATTGTCACCGGAGCAGCTCGCCGATCTGCGCGACCGTCTGCGCATCACCCTGGAAGAGGACAAGAACCTGAGCCAGGCCCGCTTGGCAAAGGAATCGGACATCAGCAGCGCCACGCTTTCGCAGTTCTTGGGCGGCACCTATGCGGGCAACCAGCAAAACGTGGCTCGCAAGCTGGCCGGTTGGCTCAATGTCCGCGATGAGCGCATCAACAACGGCAAGCTGCCCGAAGGCCCCGAGTTCGTCACCACGCCGACCAGCGAGAAGCTGCGCGCCGTCCTGCAGTACGCCCACATGGCAGGCGACATTGCAGTGATCGCTGGCGGCGCGGGCCTGGGCAAGACCGTCACGAACAAGCGCTATGCAGCCGTGAGCCCGAACGTCTGGCACGTCGAATTGACCCCGGCCACTGGCGGCGTGCTTACCTGCCTGCAGGAGATTGCCGCAGTCATGGGCCTGCGCGACCTGGTTAACTCCGCCGCCTACATCCAGCGGGCCATCTTCCAGAAGGTGCGCAACACCAGCGGCCTGCTGATCCTGGATGAAGCACAGCACCTGACCGTGCAGGCGCTGGACATGGTCCGCGCCATCAACGATCAGACCAGCATCGGCCTTGTGCTGTGTGGCAATGATCGTGTCATCACGCAGATGACGGGCGGCAATCGCGCTCCGTTCCTTGATCGCCTGTATAGCCGGGTCGGCAAGCGACTGGTCATTCACAAGGTGGTCAAGGGTGACGCCGACGCGATCATTGACGCCTGGAACATCGCCGATGCCGGTTGCCGCGATCAGATCCGGCAGATTGCCGACCTTCCGGGCGCACTCCGCGTCCTGAACAAGGTGCTGCGCCTTGCCTCGATCTACTCGCAGGCCAAGAACGAGCGGATCTGCTGCGAGTCCATCCGCTACGCGGCCAAAGAACTGGGCGTGCTGGTGTGACCACGTCCATTTCCCATCTCACGGCCGACCTGGTGTCGGCTGTGGGCGGCATCGCCAGGCTGGCATCACCGGATGCACTGCCGGCGCGCTGCCTGATCGTCCAGCGCTGCTATGCGCTGGCCACCCCATTCGATTCGCTGACCATCGGCCAGTTGCTGCAGTGGAGCAATGAAGCCATCGCAAGCGCCGCTCAAACGGCACCAATCGACAACCAGGAGCGTCTCCCGTGACCACCACCGACAAGAACCGCACCGCCATCCAGCACCAGCTGACCGCCGCGCTGGAGGCCATCAACGCCCTGGCCGACAAGGGCCTCACGGCTCGTTCCGTCTCGATCACTGGCGCTCGGCCCGTGATCGTGATCGACCGCCCGCGCGGCGATTCGCTGGTGGGCGCCCAGCACATCCGCGAGCGCAAGGGCCAGCTGGTGACCCGCACGAAGATGGCGACCCCATTCCACGGCTGCCAGGTGGAGTGGGACGTGTGCCAATCCACCCCCACCAGTGGGCTGCATTGAGCAAGACACCATGACGAAGCATGTTCCGTTTCCCAAGTCGCTGCAGCAGCTGCTGCAGCGAATCCTGGAGGCAATCGACCAGGCAGGCGGCTGCATGACGCGCGTCCAGCTGGCCACCACCCTGCACGATGCGCGCCCGCTGGACATCGACGACACCCTGGAGGAGCTGATCGACCGAAACCAGGTCGAACGCCAAGGCAATGATCCGCAGATGCTCTGGCTGGTCCGTGGCTCCACGGGCACCGAGTTTGCTGCCGTGCCGGAGCCCGCGCCGGCCGGTTGCGAGCGGTCACTGCACAACGCCCGAGCGCTCGCCGTGGATCGACGCCTGGAAGCCATTGCCCAGGACGTTCTGGATACGGCACTGGATGCCCGCGCTGCCGGGCTGCCAGCGCCCCTGGTGCGACTGCTGATGCAGTGCGATAGCGCCCTCAGCGAAGCCCGCAACCACCTCACCCCCTGATGAACAAGGAACCCCCAACCATGCAAGCAAACGCGATTCCCGAAGGCTACCGACAGGACGCCAAGGGGCACCTGGTCCCGGAGCAACACATCAAGGAAATCGACAAGCTGCGCGATGAGCTGGTGCAGGAGCTCGCTGATCGCGCTCAGGATCTGCACAAGCGCATGGCAGAATTCAAGCGCCATGCATTCGACAGCATTGCCGCGTTCGTGTCCCTGAGCGCAGAGCAGTACCGCGTCCACATCGGCGGCAAGAAAGGCAACGTCACACTGGTGGCCTACGATGGCCGATACAAGGTGATCCGCCAGTTCCAGGAGACGATCAAGTTTGACGAACGTCTGCTGGCTGCGAAGGCACTCATCGACCAGTGCCTGGCAGAGTGGACTGAAGGCGCACGCACCGAGATCCGCACCATCATCAACGATGCGTTCCGCGTCGATCAGCAGGGCAACATCCGCACCGGGCAGGTGCTGCAGCTGAAGCGCCTGGAGATTGATGATCCGCGCTGGCAGGAAGCCATGCGCGCCATTGGCGAAGCTGTCCAGGTCATGGGCAGCAAGTCCTACGTCCGCGTGTACCAGCGAGACAAGGATGGCGCCTATCAGCCCATCACCCTCGACCTGTCGGCGGTGGCACTGTGACCGCCCGCGTTCCTTCCGAGCTCGCCGAGCTGGCACTGGCCGTGGCCGATGCGACCGTGCGCGCTGACATCGAGCTGTTTGCCCGCCAGCAGGACATCGAAGGCTTGATTTTCTATGACCTGAGCTGCGCCGACGATCCGCGCTCCCCGGAGGCCATGGGGTTCATCCAGCGGGCGACTGCCTACATCGAGGCACGTGGCGACGTGTTCCCCTGGCGCCTGGTGCGCCACATCAGCGCCCCGAGCCTCGTTTGCTTCCGCGATAAGGAGCCTCGCGATGTCGGCGCATAAGAAGTCACCGCTGAGCAAAGAACAGTGGGCGGAAGTCGAGAAGGCACTTGCGACGCCCTACGGCGGTGACGTGGAGTTGATCGCCGATGAACATCGGCTGGTGATCCAGGTAAGGCAGATTAAGACGCTGCGATACGCAGTTATCGTGTTCGTTGATGGGGAGATAAAGCAGGGGTACATGCAGGAAAGCAGCCCCATCGGCGCCAAGTTCTACCGTCCCCGTAAATTCTGCCTCTATAGCAGGGCTCAGCAAGCGCGGATGGTCAAGAGCCTGGGCAAGCGTCGCACTGCCACTATGGTCAAGCAGGGAACCGGAACGATCTACGATCCGGGCTGGCCTTCGGCAACAGCTCTGCGTCGTCACCTCAGCCGCACGTGCACAAGCATCGAGCTGATCCGCGCTGGATGGTCAGCACGGGTGCCGGAGGGTCACCTATGAAGTCGGCAACCGACCCCCTGCGCCGCGCACAGATCGCCAAGATCAAGGTTGCGCAGAAGGAGCTCGGCATGGATGAGGCGAGCTATCGCGCGCTCTTGCAGCGCGTGACAGGCAAGCAGTCATCCACGCAAATGTCGCCGAGCGAGCGCGATGCGGTGCTGGCTGAGCTGACCAGGCTTGGCTGGAAGGCAAAGCCGGGCAAGCCGCACCCTGACCGCCCGAAGAACACCGACCAGGTTCCGATGCTGCGAAAGGTGGAGGCGCTGCTGGCCAGCGCCAAACGTCCCTGGAACTACGCGCATGCAATGTCAGTGCGCATGTTTCAGGTGGACCGCCTGGAGTTTCTCAAGCATGACCAGCTGCACAGCCTGATTGCTGCGCTACAGATCGACTGCAACCGGAGGGAAGGATGAGCAATACCGTAAGCGAAGCCGAGCGGGAACAAGAGCGACAGAAGGCAACCGGCGAAGCCCTGCGCGTAACCTTCGAGCGCATCAAGACGCTCCCACCGCCGCAGGTGATTCAGTATCTGACCATCGTTGTGCTGGTCGGAATCGAGCTGCTGCGCGCCAATGGACGAGAGGATGCGTATGTAAGGGAATTTCTGGAGGGAGCCCTGGGTAGCCTGGATGCCCCGCCCATCTTCACGTTGAAGGATCTGCGGACGCACTGATGAGAGCCACCTGTCCCGATTGTGGCTGCCAGGGCCACATCAATGCGTTTCTCCTGGAGGAGGAAGGCAAGCGCCTGGCAGTAACCGTGGCGGCAATGCCGCCCGAGCTTGGCCGAGCGGTGCTGGCCTACCTGGGCCTGTTTAAACCGGCCAAACAGGGCCTGCGAATGGGGCGTGCGGTGAAGCTCGCCCAGGAAGTCGCCGACCTGGTCGCCTCTGGCACGGTCTGCAAGGACGAACGCGGCGGCATCCGACGCCCGGCGCAGGTTCGTCACTGGGTGGCGGGCATCGATCAGATGCTGGTGGCTCGTCCGAACCTGACCCTCCCGCTGGAGTCGCACGGCTACCTGCGCGCGGTCGTGTTCGGCTTGGCCGACCAGGCCGATGCAGCCGCTGAGCGCGAACGAGAGGAACACGCCCGCGCAGGCCGGCACCTGGGCACCACGGCACGCGTCAATCCAGGTGCTGGCGAATCCAGGCTGGATCAGCGCTTGGCCTGGATCAGCCAGATGGTGTCGCTGGGCCAGATGTCCGACGACGATGCCGAGCGCGAGCGCGCAGAGGCGCGCGAGAAGTACGGAGAGCATTGATGATCGAGCAACGCGATTGGGTCGGAACACCGGACGCCGATGCAGCCGCCGAGCTGATCGCGGCCGCACCGCTGGATCTGACCGAAAAACAATGGGAGGGCACCTTGGTCGCGTTGGTCGCGGTCATGGAGGCTGCATTCCGTCGCGCCGGCCTGGATGAAGAACAGGCCACCCGGCTGGCCCTTGCCGGCATGCTGGCGCAAGCCGAGTATGCCGGCGGCCGTCAGATCTACATCCCGCAGGGGATGCGCCTGCGCAACGCCCTGCGGGACGCGGAAATCTACCGTCGGGCCAAGCGCGGTAACATTGCGCAGCTGGTGACCGAGTATGGCCTTACTGAGGTTCGGGTCTACGAGATCATTCGTCAGCAACGCCAGCTGCACCTTGCCAGGGTGCAGCGGAATTTTGATTTCTAAGGAGAGATGATGAGTCGGCCGGTGCTGGGCAAAATTGAGTGGACCGTGGTTGCAGTGATTGCGGCGGTGGTGCTGGGGTGCCTCGTTTGGTCCGTATGGGGTTACTCAAGTTGGAAGATCGCCTCTGCCAAGAGCGCGATCATGGAGAAGGCCGGCGTTACCGTCGCGGCATTCACGGATGTCCGCATAGGAGTGGACAAGCGCACTGTCTGCGGACGGGTGTCGTTCGGGCCAGAAGGCTATCGCCGTTTCATGGTCGATCCGGTCGCTGCGGTCATTGATCCGGGTCAGGACGATGGGAGTGTGGATGCCATACTCTGGCGCGACTACCCACGGGCGTGTGCGCGACACGATTAGACCTGCCAGTATCCCTACAAAGGCCCCGCATATGCGGGGCTTTTTCATTGAAGCACTTTAGTCCCCGTCCACTTTCGCGCGCGCGGAAGCTGTGTGCACCGGGGGACGGTCAACGTGCGCAGCACGGACGCACCCCGCTTACCCAAACAGCGGAGTGCACATGGAACCCAACAATCGCCGTACCCGAGCCATCGCCTACCTCGGCTCGCTATTCGACCGCATCGGCTACATCTGGCTGTGGCTGGCGCTGAGCCTGTTTCTGCTGGCCAGCGTGGCCATCCTCAATCCCATCCTGGTGGCGTCCTACGCCTGGGCAGCTGCCAAGCTGACAATGGCAGCGGTAATCGGCCACGGCGTTGACCTCACTCTGTTCCGTGGCGCCGATCCCAGGTACCTCGATGGCATCGAGAAGTCGATGGCGCAAACCCGCCGCGTGACGCTGATCGCTGCGGCCATGATTGCGGCAGGGTTGATCGGATGACCCGGCACGGCCGCCCCGATCCCGGCCTGCGCTTGGCCATCGCGGTCTGCCTGGTGCTTGTGGCCATCGTAACGTGGGCCATCTGCGGCACGGCCGAAGCCGCACCCACCCGCGCCACCGTCAAGATTGCCCCCGCATCTGCCTTGTATCGACATCGCGTGGAACAGGCAGCGTCCCGCGCTTGGGGCGTCAACGCGAGCTCGGCACGCCTGGCTGCACAGCTGCACCAGGAGTCCGCATTTCGGGCCGATGCGCGCTCACCTGTGGGTGCCCAGGGGATCGCCCAGTTCATGCCGTCCACGGCCCGCTGGATCGCCACGATCTATCCGACCGACCTGGCGGGATTCGATCCCTGGAACCCGCAGCAGGCCATCCTGGCTGCCGCGCTGTATGACCGCTGGCTGTTCGACCGCGTCGCCGAGTACAGCCAGGGGCGTATGAGCAGCTGCAGCCGGTGGGCCTTTACCTTCCGCGCGTACAACGGCGGTGAAAAGGCGCTCAATCGCGAACGAGCGCTGGCGTACACCAAGGGAGCGGATGCAAACGACTGGCGGGCTGTCGAGCCGTACCGCGCCCGAGCGGAGTGGGCGCACAGAGAGAACACCGGCTATCCGAAACGAATCCTGCTGACACTGGAGCCAGCGTATCTCGCGGCCGGTTGGACGGGGGTGGCCACATGCCCCTGATCGCAGACCCGACCCGCCCCTATCGCTTCCTCTCGTTGCTGTTGGTGCTGTGCCTGACCGTTGCCGCGTTGCTCGGCATCGGGTTTGCGACGGGGCATCGCTGGGCAGCCGGATCGGCGGCCATCGAGCAGCGCCAGGGCCTGGAGCTGCAGCTGCGCCAACTGCAGCAGTCGGCCAAGACGCTGCAGACCCAATCGGCCCAGGCAACCGCCAATTACTACCGCGCAACCCAGCGCCTCAACCACATTGCCGAGCTCCAGGAGCTGGACCGTGAGAACCAACGTCAATTCAACCTGCAGCAGCAAGAGGCGCTCGCTGCGCTCCTGCGCACTCGCCCTGATCTGCGCACTGGTCACGCCGGGGCTGATGTCCTGCAGCACTGGAACCGCAGTAACGCAGGCGCCGCTGCCTCTGCCGCCCGCGCCCCCAATGCCGGCAACGCTCAAGGCCGAATGCCCGGAGCTGCCGGCAGCCAAGGACGATCTCTGGGAAACCCTGCTGGGGAATCACGACCAGGTCGCGGCGCTGTACCACGACTGCCGCAACCAGCAGCGAAGGCTGACGCAGGCAGTGTCGGACTGGGAGGCGACCGCCTGGGGCTGGTACTGCACAGCGGTCACCCAGCTGCAGCTGCCCGTGGAGGCCTGTGCCCGTGAAGGCGGAACCCACGATCAAGGTCGCTGACCTGACCCGCTTGCGGAACGAGTACGAGCAGATGGCTCGCGATGCCGAAAGCGGCAGCAGGCAGCCAGGCAACGCAGGGCTCATCAACCGAGGGCGCGTGGCCACGCTTCGTGCCGTGGCGGTGGACCTGACTGAAATCATCCAAGGCAAGAGGCACCCGAGTGGCAGACGACGCTGACCAGGCCGACGTAGTAACCGAACGCGCCTGGGATCGTTTCAGGCACAGCCGCCCGCAGTTCAACCCTCAACCAGCGCCCAAGCCGATGCGCGATACCGAATGCCAGGAGTGCGGCGCCATCGTCCCAGTTGGTCGCCTGCAGGCAGTGCCAGGCACCCGCCATTGCACCGCCTGCGCAGGCGCAGGATTCCGCCCGTGATCGCCGCCGCCGCATGGGATGCGTCCATCGTCATTGGGCTGTTGGTCCTGGTTGCTGGACTGGTCGCGCTCAACCTCCTGGTCGGCGTGGTGCTTTGGTGGCGCCACTCCGGTTTGGCTGATCGAGTCACGAAACTGGAGGTTCAGCACGCACACCACCTGACCCACAAGGAAACCGGCGAACTGTTTGACCGAATTGCCCGATTGGAGGGCATGGCAGCCGCCACCAATCGCATGCTCGAAACCGTCCAAGAACACCTCATGGAGAAAGACTGATGTCCCACAAGACCTTTGCGGAGCGCCACCGCGAGGACCGCCGCCTGGTGTTGCTGCGGCTGCTCTCGGAACAGAACGGCTACCGCGCCAACAGTTCGGTACTGCATGCCGGCCTCAACGTCCTGGCCGTGGCCGCCAGCCGCGATGACGTGCTGACCGACCTGACCTGGCTGAGCGAGCAATCGCTGGTGCGCGTTGATGAGCCCGTGCCGGGCGTGATGGTTGCTGAGCTGAGCGCTCGTGGTCACGACGTTTCGCGTGGCATGGCCAGTGTGCCCGGTGTCAGCCGCCCCAGCCCCCGGTAACGACGATGAGCACCACACCACGCCGTCGCGGCAAGTCCAGCATTCAGCGCCTGCCCGCAGAACAACGCACGTTCATCGAGAAGCTGTTGCGCGAAGATCGCCTCACGCTGGCCGAGATGATCGAGGCACTGCAACAGCAGTTCCCAGGACAGCCTGCGGCCGACATCTCGCGCTCCGCCCTGCATCGCTATGGTGCGGGGTTTGCTGAGCTGACGGCTCGCATGCGGGAGATTGAGGCAGTGTCCCAGGCTGTGGTGGGCGAGCTGGGCGAAGGTGTGGGCGAGAAGGCTGGCGCGCTCCTCGGCCAAGCCATCACCACCCTGGCCACCAATGCGGCGCTGCGGGCTCACGAAAAGGAGGACGTGAGCATTGATGAGATCCGCAAACTGGCCCGCGCTGCCAAGGACGCGATGGACACCCAGCGCGTGAGCGTCAATGTGCGGCGCGCCATCATGCAGGAAGCACGCGATGCCATGGTGCGCGAGCAGGCCGCCAAGCTGGAGAAGGTCGTCAAGAGCGGAGGACTGTCCGCCGCTGCCGCCGCCGACATTCGCTCTCAGATCCTGGGAATCCGCACCGAATGACTGAGAACGCCCGCCAGCTTGTTCCGAACACTGCCGCCGCCGACGTGCCTGCGGCACTGATGCCGTATCAGCAGCGCTGGATCGCTGACACCGCCAACCTCAAGGTTATGGAGAAGGGACGCCGTACCGGCATCACCTGGGCGGAGGCTGCCGACGACGTGCTGATTGCCGCCAGTGCAAAGGGCGCGGGCGGTCAGAACGTGTACTACCTCGGCACCGACAAGGAAATGACCGAGGAATACATCCAGGCCTGCGCCATGTGGGCCAAGGCCTTCAACTACGCGGCCGGACTGGTGGAGGAAGGCTTTTGGGATGAGGAGGAAGATGACAAGCACATCAAGACCTTCACCATTCGCTTTCCGGAGAGTGGATTCAAGATCACGGCACTGGCCAGCCGGCCGCGCAAGTTGCGTGGTCGCCAGGGCGTGCTGGTGGGCGACGAAGCCGCATTCGTCGATGATCTGCAGGAGCTGCTCAAGGCAGCTGTTGCGTTCCTGGTGTGGGGCGGAAAGGTTCGCCTCATCTCCACCCATGATGGCCATGACAACGCATTCAATGAGCTGATCGAGGAGATCCGCGCGGGTGGTCGTCGCGGATCGATCCACCGCGTGCCTTTCCGTGAGGCGGTCGAAGAAGGCCTTTACCGCCGTGTCTGCATGCGCCTGGGCAAGACCTGGTCGCAGGAAGCCGAGGAGGAGTTTATCGCCGAGGTGTACGGCACCTATGGCGATGCCGCCGCCGAGGAGCTGGACTGCATTCCGTCACAGGGCAGTGGCGCATGGCTCAGTGCAGCGCTGATTGAGGCGCGCATGACCGATGCCCCGGTGCTGCGCTACACCTGTCCCAAGGGTTTTGAGCAGCAAAGCGACCACGTCCGATGGGAGGCCGTGCAGACCTGGTTGGATGACGAAGTCGGACCGCACCTGGACAAGCTGGACCCTGATCTACAGAGCGTCTATGGCCAGGACTTCGGCCGGTCAGGTGACTTGTCGGTGATGGTGCCAGCGCAGATCACCCAGACCCTCAAGCGCAAAGCGCCGTTCATCCTCGAACTGCGGAACATGCCGCACCGCCAGCAGGAACAGGTAGCCAAGTACGTTATCCACCGTTTGCCTCGGTTCGTGAAAGCTGCGGTGGATGCGCGCGGTAATGGTCATGCACTCGCAGAGTTCCTCGCCCAGGAGTTCGGCTATAGCCGTGTCGAGTTGGTCATGGCCACCGAGGGCTGGTATCGAGAGCACATGCCGCCAGTCAAGAAGGCATTTGAGGACGACACCATTTCCCTGCCGCGTGACAAGGACACGATGGCAGACCTGCGCGTGGTGCGAGTCATCAAGGGCGTGGCCAGGGTGCCCGAGCGGACCACTGGGCGGGATGGTGGCCAGCGCCATGGCGACTCGGCTATCGCGGTTGCCCTCATGTACTACGCCAGTCGCCATCCAGGTGCCGAGATGGACTGGACCCCTGTGCCGCGCTCAGTGCGCGGCTTTGATTCCGTGGCCAGCCACGGGCACGAGCGTCCCGAGGACGACGAATTCAATCTGCCGGAACCGCAAGCATGGTGAACCAAACCCGCATTCTTGGCCCCGATGGCCAGCCCTTCGCCTTGACCGATCTGGCACAGCCTCAGACTGCGCACGCCACCTCGCTGCAGCGCGAGTTCCAGGGACACCCCTCGCGCGGCCTCACGCCCAGCCGGCTGGCCTCGATCCTCCTGGCAGCCGAACAGGGCGATTTGATCCGCCAGTACGAGCTGTTTGAAGACATCGAAGAGCGCGACGCTCACGTTTTCTCGGAGATGTCCAAGCGCCGCCGCGCCGTATCCGGGCTGCCGTTCAAGATCAGTGCGCCGCCCAATCCCAGTGCGGCCGAGAAGAAGGCGACCGAGCAGCTGCAGGCGATGGTGCTGGCTATCGATGACTTCGATGGGGTCGTGTTCGATACCACCGACGCCATCGGCAAGGGTTTTGCCAACCTGGAAATCGAATGGGATCGCAGCGCCCAGGAGTGGTTGCCGAAGTCCATCACCCATCGGCCGCAGTCGTGGTTCCAGCTGCACCGCGGCTATCGCCAGGAGATCCGTCTGCGCAACGGCACTGGCGAGGGCGAAGCCCTGCGCCCGTTCGGTTGGATCACGCACACCCACAAGGCCAAGAGCGGCTACCTGGAGCGCGCTGCGCTGTTCCGCGTGCTGGTGTGGCCGTACCTGTTCAAGAACTACAGCGTCGGCGACCTGGCCGAGTTCCTGGAGGTCTACGGCATCCCGATGCGGATCGGCAAGTACCCGCCAGGCGCATCCGACCGCGAGAAAATGTCACTGCTGCGCGCGTTGATGGAAATCGGCCACAACGCGGCCGGCATCATCCCCGAGGGGATGAGCATGGAGTTCCCCGCTGTTGCTGAGGGTGATCCCCAGGCCTTTGAGCTGATGATGAACTGGTGCGAGCGCAGCCAGAGCAAGGCCATCCTGGGCGGCACGCTGACCAGCCAGGCTGACGGCAAGACCAGCACCAATGCGCTGGGAACGGTGCACAACGAAGTGCGCAAGGAAATCAAGGACGCCGATGCTGGCCAGCTGGCCAGCACGCTGTCGCGTGACCTGATCTACCCGCTGGCAGTGCTCAACGGGCTGGTGCGACCCGGTGACTACCGCCGTTGTCCGCGCCTGGTGTTCGACCTGGCCGAGATCAAGGACATCGGCACTTACGCCACGGCACTGCCCCCGCTGGTCGCCATGGGTATGAAGATCCCGTGTGCCTGGGCGCATACCGAGCTGGGAATCCCCGAAGCCGGCGAGGATGAGCCGATGCTGGGGCAGGCCCCCGCAGTAACGGATCAGGTGGCGTTGAGCAGTGCCCGGACTGCGGCGGCTGCCGTCCAGCCCGTCTCCGTGTCGTCGCGTGACCGCGAGGACCAGTTGGCGCGACTGGTGGCCACCGAGCTCGATCCCGTGGTGGCCGAATGGGTGGGCTCGATTCGGGAGCTGGTTGATCGCGCCCAGGATCTGGAACAGATCCGCGATGGCCTGCTGGCCCTGCTGCCCAACCTGAGCGTGGCCCAATTCGGCCAGGCCATGCAGCACGCCCTGGCCATTGCTGGTGCGGCGGGCATGCTCGATGCCCTGGACGAAAGCCGTGGCTGAGATCCGGGGCAACTTCGGGAGCATGCCCGAAGCGGAGCGCTACTTTCGCGGGAAGGTGAACCTTCCGACGCGACGGTGGGATGACCTGATGCACGGGCAGCACGCGCGGGCGTTTGTCGTTGCGGGCGCCACCCGCGATGCGCTGTTGACCGATCTGCGCGAAGCGGTGGATGCAGCCATTACGCAGGGCGAAACGCTGGAGGATTTCCGCGCTCGCTTCCAGGACATCGTCCAGCGCAACGGATGGCATGGTTGGACCGGCGAAGGCAGCCCAGGCGGACAGGCCTGGCGCACGGCGACCATCTACCACACCAACCTGCGAACGGCCTACCAGGCCGGCCGCTGGGAGACCCTCAAGAATTTCCCGTTCCTGCGTTACAAGCACAACACCGTGCGCAACCCGCGCGAGCAGCACAAAGCATGGGATGGCGTCATCCTGCCGTCCGACCATCCCTGGTGGGACACCCACTACACGCCCAATGGCTGGGGCTGTCGCTGCACGGTGCTGGGCGTATCGGCCGCCAAGATGAAGGCCATGGGCTGGAAGGTCAGCGAGCCGCCCGCGCCCATCCAGGGCGACCCGCCACCGGAGTGGGCGTATCACGTCGGCCACGCCGCCAGCGGCCGACACATCGCCGACAGCGCGCTTGCCAAGGATGCAGCGGCCAAGTGGTCGGAGGTGCCAGGGCGAAGCGCCGAGGACTACGGGCGCCCAGCCCAGGTTCCGCTGGACGCTGCGATTGCGCGGCCGCTGCCCACGGGTATTCGTGATCCTCAACAGGTGCGCCAGGCTTGGCAGGAACTGTACGGCCGCACTGCCACGCTCACCGATCCATCCGGGGCCGAGGTGTTGCTTACCGACCAGGTTATTGAGCACTGGCTGGAGAAGCCGTCACGCCTGGATGGTCGGGAGAAGTATCTGCCGCTGCTGGCTGAGACGATCCAGAGCCCGTTTGAGGTGTGGGCCAACTTCGCTCGCAACGAGGCTGGCCAGCTCGGCCTGCGCCGCTACTACGTCAAGCGGATCGAAGTCACCGAGTCCGAAGGCGGCGCGCAGAAGCGCTACGCCCTGACAGTGATTGCCGAGGTGTTGCCAGGCGGGGTGTGGGGATCGTTCGACTTCTTCCGTGGCAGCAAGGCTCAGCCGCGTTCGCGACAGGGGTTGCTGGTATGGGGACGGCCGGAGGAATGAGCCTTTGCCTACAGACGCGCCAGTCCGCTCTGCGGCGCTTCCTGCAGGGCCTCGGGGGCTGGCCCACCCTGTGGAAGGATTGCGGCGGAGCCGCTACGCCGGGGGCGGCTTGGCCCCGGCCCGTTTGCGGAGGATACCATGGCCAATGAACCTCTGATTCTCACTATCGATGCGCGGCAGGCCGAACAGTGGTTTGCCCGTCTCCTGGAGCGCAGCGTCAACCTGTCAGGCCTGATGGCCCAGGTTGGCGAGGATCTGACTGAAAGCACACAGGCCCGATTCGATACCGGCATTGGGCCGGACGGCGTTGCCTGGCAGCCGTTGGCCGATGGATCGGGCCGGACCCCGCTCAACGATACCCGCCGCACCCGTGACGGCATCCACCCGTTGTCGGGCCCTGACTGGGTGGAGATCCGCGCCGATTCCAAGCAGGCGCGCTGGCACCAGGAAGGCACCAAGCCATACGAGATCCGAGCAAAGAACGGAAAGGCGCTTTACTGGCCTGGCATGCAGACGCGCTCAGGAAAGGATGGCAAGGACGGACCCGCATTCGTGGCCAAGGTGAATCATCCTGGATTGCCGGCCCGTCCCTTCATGGGCTTGAGCGCCGAGGATGAGCAGAGCATCGAACGCCTGGCCGTCGCGTGGTTGGAACTGGACGCGGACCCCGCTGGATCGACCCCCGCCTAAAACGGCCTGTACGGCCCGTGGAGGCCCCCTGGGCGCGGCCACCGTCCATGGTCCACCCCCAACGGGCAGCGGCGGTCGATTTAAACGCCTTTCAAACGCCCTTGAAGGCGACTGTTCAAGTGACCACCCCGGCAAGGGACAAAAATCGCCCGGTCCGGTGTAGAGTCCCTGCCGACATCCCGCCCATCGGGCCGCACCCGAAAAGCAGTGAAGGGCTTTAGTCCCGCCGCCTGATCGAGGGCGGCGAATCTGGCGGGGATGAATCAGCCCGCCCGCCGCCTCCATACCGCCGTTGCCCTGGCTGCCTGCAGCTTCCAGCTGCAGGCCGACGCCGTGGGCGATGACCGCATCATCTCCATCCAGCTGACCCCTGCCGGTCACTTCAAGCCCAGTGACGGGCGAAAGATGGATGTCCCCGCTTGGTACATCGACGCCTCGGTGGCGGCTCGCGTGATCGAGCGCTTCAACGCTCGCGTCAACCCGGCAGTGGTCGATTACGAACACCAGACCCTGCACAAAGAAACCAACGGGCAGCCCGCGCCGGCCGCTGCCTGGATGCGTGCGCTGCAATGGCGCGAGGGATCTGGCCTCTGGGCCACCACCGAGCTGACTCCCCAGGCTGCGGAGCAGATCCGAACCGGCGCCTATCGCTATGTCTCTCCGGTGTTCCTCTACGACAAGACCACCGGCGAGGTGCTGGCCATGCAGATGGCCGCCTTCACCAATGACCCCGCCATCGACGGCATGCAGGCCATGGAGCTGCGCGCAGCGGCTTGCTTTGCCCACGACATCGATCCTGACAAGGAAACCTCCATGAACCCGTTGCTCAAAGCCTTCCTGGCTGCCCTGGGCCTGCCCGAAACCACCTCCGAAGCCGACGCCATCGCCGCCTGCAGTTCCCTGACCACCAGCCTGGGTGTGCTGCGCCGACTGCAGGCCGAGCTGGGCGCCGAGGGCGAGCCGGCCGTTGCGGCCTGCAGTGCCCTCAAGACCCAGGCCACCGCCACCCCGGACCCGACCAAGTTCGTGCCCATCGCCGCCCTGGAGGAAGTGCGCGGCCAGGTCGCCGCGCTGTCCGCCGAGCGCACCGCTGACAAGGTCAGCGCCCTGGTCGAGGATGGCCTGGCTGATGGCCGTCTGCTGCCGAGCATGAAGGACTGGGCCACCGATCTGGGCAAGAAAGACCTGGCCGCGCTGTCGTCCTTCCTGGACAAGGCCGGTCCGATCGCTGCCCTGACCAGCACGCAGACCGGCGGCCGGAAGCCGGCCGGCGCGACCAACGAGCATGGCCTGGACGCGGCTGAAATGGCCGTCTGCAGCGCTACCGGCGTCACCCCCGAAGCCTTCGCGAAATCCAAGAAGGACACCGCTCAGGCGCAGGCCTGAGCACTACCCCCCACCTCTCACCGGAGTCCGCTATGAGCGCAGCCACCCAGGCTCGCAACACCCCGCGCCGGGACGCACATCGTGTCGGCCACCCCTCCAACCCCGGCACCGCGCTCCATGCGGGCACGCTGATTGCTCTGCTGGCGTCCAACGGCAACGCGGTGCCGGCAGGCACTGCCGGTGCCGGTGACGCCGTCGGCGTTGCACTCCGCTCCGTCACCGGCACTGCCGCAGGCGAGACCGTCGAATGCGAGCGGGGCACTGGCTTCCGTTTTGACAACAGTGCTGGCGCTGATGCCATCGCCCGCGCCGACATTGGCGCAACTGCCTACATCGTCGATGACCAGACCGTGGCCAAGACCGACAACAGCGGCGCCCGCAAGCGCGCTGGTGTCGTCCTGGACGTGGACGCGGCCGGCGTGTGGATCGTGGTCGGCTGAGCCGGCCCCATCCGTTCCCCTATCACCAGGACAATCCCATGATCGTCAATCGCGGCAATCTTTCCACGCTGTACGTAGCGTTCAACGCAGCATTCAACGCCGGCCTCGGCCAGGCACCGTCCCAGTTCCAGCGCATTGCCACGGTGGTGCCGTCCACCACCAAGTCCAACGAGTACGGTTGGCTGGGCAAGCTGCCCAACGTGCGCGAATGGATCGGCGAACGTGTCGTGCATGGCCTGCAGAACCACGGCTACACCATCAAGAACAAGCCGTATGAGCTGACTGTCGGCGTGGACAAGGATGACATCGAGGATGACAACCTCGGCATCTACAGCCCGCTCATGCAGAGCATGGGCGAGTCGGTCGGCGCGCAGCCGGACCAGCTGACGTTCGAGCTGCTGAAGAACGGCATCTCTACCGCCTGTTACGACGGCCAGAACTTCTTCGACACCGATCACCCGGTGCTGGACGCGGAAGGCAAGGAAACGGTCCAGAGCAACGTGGATTCGGGTGGCAATGGCGCCTACTGGTATCTGCTGTGCACCAAGCGCGCGCTCAAGCCGATCATCTTCCAGAACCGCAAGCCGCCGCAGTTCGTTTCCATGGATACGGATACCGATGAGGGCGTGTTCAACAAGAAGGAATTCCGCTACGGCGCCGATTGCCGCCGCAACGTCGGTTTCGGTTTCTGGCAGATGGCCTACGCCAGCAACAAGCCGCTGACCGAGGAGAACCTGCAGGCGGCCTACACCGCCTTTACTTCCCGCAGGGGCGACCACGGCCGTCCGTTGGGCCTGGTGCCGGATCTGCTGGTGTGCGTGCCGAACGACAAGTTCAAGGCCGCCAAGATCCTCACCGCCAACCAGATCGCCGGCACCGACAACGTGATGAAGGGCGTTGTTGAGGTGATGGACAGCGCCTGGTTGCTCTGACCCTCAACCGCTGACCGGCACCGCAGGGTGCCGGTCGTAACCACCCCAAATACGGAAGGAGCGGCTCATGGCCGAACAGATCCTGGTAAAGGCCCGCCTGGAGCGTGGCCGCTGGCGTGCAGGGATGCACTTCACCCGACAGGGCCGGACGGTTCATGTCGATGACCTGGACAAGGCACAGCTGGAGGCGATCAACAGCGATCCCGAGCTGATCGTGACGGAGCTGCCCGCCTCGGACGATCCCAACGAACTGGCACTGGCGCGCGAACGCAAGGCGACCAAGTCCGGCAACGGCAAGCGCAAGTGGGCCGAAGCCGAGGCCCGCGCACGCACCGCCGCTGGCCTGGCCGAGGAGGCCTGGGCGACCCAGCCGGCAGCTGATCGGGTGGGCTTGATCGAGGCAGCGCTGGAGGCCGGCGCGTAATGGCCTACGTCACCCTCACGCAACTGGCCGAGCTCCCAGGGGCGCTGGAACTGTCCCAGGTGGCGGGTGGGCGCGATGAGCGCCCGGTTGCCACCGAGCTGATGGATGCCACGTTGCGTGGGGGTGACCGCAGCGCCTTTCCGCCAAGCGAAGTGGCCAAGGCCGATGCGGCCCTGGAGCGCATCCAGGAGGCCACCCGTCAGGCAGATGCGATCATCGACGGCTACCTGGCACGGCGCTACAGACTGCCGCTGGGCAAGGTCGTGCCGCTGCTGGCCGTTTGGTCGCGCAGCATCACGCGCTACCTGCTGCATCCTGATCGCCAGACGGACGAGCGCACCGATCCCATCGTGCGTGACTACCGTGACGCGATTCGCCTGCTGCAGGAGACGGCACAGGAAAAGTTCCACCTGGGCATCGAAGATCCGACCACGTCCAGCGGCTCTGCAGGGGAATTCATCTTCCATGCCGGCAACAAGGTGTTCGGGCGCGAGGGCCGACCGTGACAGTGGGGCCGTTCCCGATCTCGCCCGTCCTGGAGCGTCTGCGGAATCACGTCCAGGCACTGCTCCTGGTCGGTGATGCCGCCGACCTGGACACGGCCCTGGATCAGCAGCCGGCAAAGGACTGCGCCGCGTATGTCACGGCCGCCGAGGTGGGTGGCCGCCCGAAGTACACGGGCGATCAGCACATCCAGAACGTGGATGTCACGTTGCGCGTGGTCCTGATGGTGCGCAACTTCAGCGGCCAGGCCAGTGGCAGCGGCGCGCGCCGCCAGATGGATGAGCAAGTCATTCCAGGCGTCCGCAAGGCGCTGGCCGGCTGGACCCCTGTCGATGCCTTCGACGCGCTCAGCTTCCAGGCTGGTCGTGATGAGAAGTTCCGCGCCGGCTGGCTGGTCAGTCAGCAGGTATTCGTCACCAACTACCGCATGCAACACACACCGCCCCCATGACTACCAAGCACACCCCTACCAGCGGCGGTGCCTGGCGCGTGATCGATGGCCAGCTCGTGGATGAGTCCGTACTGCCCGCCGAACCCGCTCCAGCACCCGAGCCGCCGCCACCGCCGGCATCGAGCCAGAACCGCTCGCGCCGCTCCTCTGCAACCTCACCCGAGAACTGACCATGGCCCAGCCCAACCTGGAATCCTTCAAGCGTCGCGGCCTGGCCCTGGCGCTGCGTGCATCGGCCTCGGTGCCGATTGTCCCCACCGCCGCCGCCAACGGCGTGCTGCTGTTCAACGGCAGCAGCGGCACCGAGTTCGACAAGATCGAACGCCCGGTGGATCGACCGTTCCTGACCGGCCAGCCCTTCGCGGTCGGTGCCAAGCGCGCCTTCATTGAGGGCGAGTTTGAACTGTTCCCGCCGACCAAGCCGGGTGCAGCAGCTGACTCCGATGCCGTCTGTGCACCGCTGTTGCTGCCCGCTGGCATGACCGCCGTCAAGGACGCTGTTGCGAAAACCACGCGCTACAACCCGATCAGCGCGAACATCCCGATTTCGGATGCCAAGTTCTGGCATGCCGGCACGGTCAAGCAGATCGGCGCCGCACGTCACAACCTCACCAACCTGGCACTGGCCGTTGGCGAGCGCTTCAAGGGCAACATCCGCATCCAGGGCGACTACGACACCATCGCCGAGGACGCTCTGCCCAACATCACCACCACCGCCGTGGTGCCCACCGTCGCGCGCGCGGACAACACCCGCACCACGATCACGGTTGATGGCGGAGCGGGCCTGGTCGTGTGGGCCAAGTCCCTCTCGGTGGACGTGGGCAACACGATCACGTCGAAGGAGTACACCAGCCACAAGGAAAGCGGCATTAGCGACCGCGCCCCGACCTGGACGCTGCGCCTGGCCAAGACGGCCCTGGCTGACTTCAATCCGTGGGCAGTGCGCGACTCGGCCGGCGTCCTGGAGGTTGCGCTGCGCCTGACCGAAAAGAGCAAGCTCTACAGCGAGCTGGGCATTCGCGGCCAGATCGAGAACATCAACGAAGTCGAGATTGATGGCGACTACGGCTGGGAGCTCACTGGTCCCTGTGTGGCCAGCGATGCTGGCGGCGATGAGCTGTACATCGAGTTCGGCGACAGCACGCCACCGTAATTCGCAGGTACTGCGCTACACTCCCAACGGCCCCGCCACTGTGCGGGGCCTTTCTTTTTCAGTGAAGTGCTTTAGTCCCGAACGGCAGCTGTGCCTGGGCAAAGTGGACCTGTCCCCGATCAAGGGGCTGTTAAACCACTTCCCAAGGACTTTCCCATGCTCCGTCTCGCCCGAACCAACACCGTGCACCTGCCGGTGGAACTGCGCATCCCCACCGACCAGCCCAACGTTTTCGCCACCGGCACCATCCAGTGTCAGGTCAAGATCCTGGCACGCGAAGAAATCAAGGCCATCCAGGACAATCCCGTTGAGGATGAGGAGTACCTGCGCAAGATCCTGGTCAGCGTCGCTGGCCTGGGTGACGCGGACGGCAAGGCCATCGAGGGCGATGCCGCCCTGGAAGAAGTCTTCAATGGTCCGTTCTTCGCCTTCCTGCAGCCGGCAATCATCGGCGCCTACTTCGACCAGTTCGGCCGGGCGCACGTAAAAAACTCGAAGCCGTCGCGCGGGCGCTGATTGGGAGGGGTCCACGCACTGACGGCTCCGACAGGAACCATGAACCTGACGGCGTCGTCAGCGCGGCGGACTTTCTGCGCGACGGGGGCGGCGGCGAGGAGCCGCCGAGCGTTATCCCGGTCCTGGATGAGAACTGGGAAGTCGTCCAACTGTTCGTGCGCTGCAAGGCCCGCTGGATCACCGGCATGCACGCCCCGGTTTACGACGGCATTGAAGCGCGCGAGATCCAAGCCGCTGCCTGCCTCCAGGGCATTGCCCCGCACCTATTGCCAGACCTGATGCCATCGCTGGACGTGCTGATTGGCACCACGGCCATGGCCCATCGCGAAGCCTCGGATAGCCCGTGAACCCAACCGTCACCCTCCGCCTCGATGCCGACAACAGCCGCCTGGTGCCAGCCGTTCGGGCATCGGATGCCGAGCTCAAGCGCCTGGGGGCGACGGCAGGGACAACCGGCGACCAGGCACGGCGTGGTGCTGCCGGCATTTCCAGCATCGGCACGGCGGCGGATTCCACTGCTCGCCGTGTCTCTGCTGTGTCCAGCGCACTGGCATCGGCGCGGGCGACGGTGGCCACCTACATTGGCGCGCAGACGGCCGGTGCCCTCATTTCCGTTGCGGACAACTACGCCAACATTTCAGCGCGGCTCAAGCTGGCGACAGATGGACACAAGGCCTATGCCACCGCATCGGCCCAGGTGTTCAACATCTCCCAGCGCACCGCCACCGCGCTCGACAGTACCGCCACCCTCTACGCGCGCTTGTCGCAGTCCACCGCCGAGTATGGGATCACCCAGCAACGGCAGCTGGCGCTCACCGAGTCCATCAACAAGACGTTCGCTATCTCAGGCGCCAGCAACGTCGCCACCGCCAACACCATCGTCCAGCTCAGCCAGGCCCTGGCTGGGGGCGTGCTGCGCGCAGAGGAATTCAACTCTGTCGTGGAAAACTCGCCGCGTCTGGCCAAAGCGCTGGCCGACGGTATGGGCCTGTCGATGGGCGAGCTGCGCAAGCACGTCAACGACGGCAAGGTGACCGTCGATCAGATGGTGGCCGCGCTTGAGAACCAGTCCTCCGTCATCGCCGCCGAGTTTGAGCAGATCCCGCTCACGGTCGGGCGCGCCATGGAGCTGCTGCGCAACAGCGTCACGAAGTTTGTCGGCGAGTCCTCCCAGGAGCTGGGCGCCAGCGGCGGAATCGCCCAGGGCATCGCGTTCCTGGCCAACAACATGCAGCACCTGGACCAGATAGCCGGTGTCCTGGCCGTCGCCCTGGGAAGTCGCCTGGTCGTCAGCCTGGCCAGGGCTACCGCCGAGAAGATTACGGCCGCCGCCGCTTCGCGAGCGCTGGCCCGCGAGGAGCTGGCTGCAGCCCGTATTGCCGAGCAGCAGGCGGCAGGCCGCCTGTCGGCCGCTCGCGCCGGCATGAGCGTGGCAGGTGGCGTAGCCGCGGCTGAGCAGGCTCTGGCCGCCGCTCAGCTGCGCACCGCCGCTGCTGCCCAGGCCGCATCCGTTGCGCTCACCGCAAAGGCTGCCGCCATGCGAGGCCTCAACGTGGCGATGGGCGCGTTTGGTGGCCCTGCAGGCCTTGCGATCACCGCGCTGTCGCTATTCGTCGCTTGGGCGATGAACAGCAACCAGAAGGCACAGGAGCTGTCCAAAACCGTCACGGCCGGTTTCCAGCCCGCCATGCGGGTGCTGCAGGAGTTCAATCAGCAGACCGCGAACACATCATTCGCGGAGCTTTCAAGCACAGTTGAAACCATTGAGGCAGCTCGCAAAGAGATCAAGAACCTGGGCGATGAGTACGAACGCCTGGCGGCAACGCGCCGCTCGTTTGAGGCGCGTGATCGGGCGCTGCCGTTTGGATTCGACAAGGAGCTGGGGCGCGCGTCGGAAGCCATTGAGTCCGCGCGGCTCCGGCTGGACAACCTGACCAAGGGCTATGACAAGGCCATTTCGGTCTCGGCCAACATGGTGCTCAGCGCCGCAGGAGTTACCAACGCAACCAACGCGCAGCGCAGCTCGTTGGAACAGCTGCTGCGTCGGCAGGCGGACCAAGGGCAAACACTGGAGCAGACTCGTCCATTACTGCAGCGTTGGGCAGATGAGCAGCTCAACGTAGAGCAGCGCAACCGACTCAACGTTGCAAGTTTTGACGCGCTGGGAGCATCAGCAAAGAGCGCTGGCGCCGCGATCAAGGCTGCCCTCCAGTCGGTCAACGAAGGCCTGGATAAGCAGATCCAGAGCGTCCAGCTGGACCTGATCGAGAAGACGCAGGGCAAGGCAGCCCGCATGCGTGCGCAGTTCATCACGGAAAGCGCGCAGAAGGGCCTGGACCCGACCAGCTCCGACTATCAGCTGGCGCGAGCCAAGAACGAACAGCTCATCCAGCTCACCCTGACGCTGGACAAGCAGAATGCGGCCACCCGTGATCTGACGCGCACCCAGACCGAGGCCAAGCGCTCCGGCGAGCATGCCGCGCGCCTGGCAGAGCAGCAGGCCGATTCCCAGGCCAAGTACACCCGCCAGGCGGCGTTGGCTGCTGCCGAGCTCTCCGGGCCGATGGCGGCTGCCCAGGAGCAGCACAAGCAGCGTATTGCCGAGCTCGACCGCGAACTGGCCAAGCACCTCATCACCCAGGAGGCCTACGCCAGCCTGGTGAAGTCGTCAGCGGCCGAGTTGGCCAAGAATGCCGCCGAGGTCACCAAGCAGCAGCAGGCGCCCAAGGCATTGCTCGATACGCTGAGCGGCGAGGTGCAGCTGCTGGGCGTGGTCGGGATCGAGCGCGAGCGCCGCGCCCGCCAGCTGCGCAATGAGCAGGACATGCTCCAGGCGATCAACGAGGCCAACAAGGCCGGTGCCGGCATCAACGCAGAGGCAACCGCAGGCCTGATGGCCCAGGCACGGGCGTGGGCCAATGCCTCCATTCGCATCGAGCAGCAGACCGCCGACCTGGAGGAATGGGCCAACGTCGGAACGCGCGGTGTCGCGGATGTGGCCGATATGCTGGCCGATATGTTCAGCGGCGGGCTGGACAAGTCTGAGAGCTTCTTCAGCCGCCTCAAGGACATTTTCAAGCGTGGTTGGCGGGACATCGTGCGCACCATGCTTGAGCAGAACCTGGTGCGCCCGTTCCAGGATGCGCTCACTAACGCCATGAATGGCGCACTGGCTGGTGTCTCGCGTGGCCAAGCTGATGGCAACTGGTTGTCGAAGATCGCCGGCATGTTCGGTGGCGGCAACCAGGGCGGCGCGGGCTCGGGCTGGATGAGCAGTCTGGCCAACATGATCGGTGGCGGCCGCAACCTCACTGGCACCAACGCCATGCTGGCCGGTGGCGGCTGGCGTGCCGGGGTGGCTGCGCCAGGCAAGATGATGGGCTTTGGCAACAACGTCGGCGGTTTCATTGGCACCGGGGCTGCTGGTGGCGGCGCGGCGTCCGCATCCATGGCCGTGCCGATCATCGGCTGGGTGGTCGCGGCCATGATGAAGAATGCCGAGCTGTTCGATCAGGGCTGGGACATCGCCAATGGCGAAAGCTGGGCGGGCAAGATCGCCACCCTGGGCGCCGTGGGTCACGTCGATAAGATGGCGCGCAAGCTCGGCCTCAACGCCAAAGCCGCCTCCATTCTGTCTGGCTCCTCGATCCATGCTGCCCTGTTCGGCCGCAAGAAGCCGCAGATCCAGGCGCAGGGCCTGACTGGCTCGTATGGCTTCGACGGGTTCGCCGGCCAGTCCTATGCCGACATCAAGGCCAAGGGCGGCCTGTTCCGCAGCGACAAGAAGTGGACCGAGTATGGCCAGGTCGATACCACGATCACCGACGCTTTCAGCCAGGCCACTGGGCGCGCGCGTGCGGGCGTCATCAGCCTGGCCGAGCAGCTGGGCGTGGACATCAACAGCCAGCTGTCCTCCGTCCGCGTAGACCTCGGCAAGGTTCAGCTCGATGCGGACCCGGACAAGGCCCAGGCGCAGCTGGAGCAACTGATTACCGGCGCGGCCAAGAACCTGACCGGGCGCGGCGTGTCGATCCTCGGTTTCGGCGACTTCCTCAACAAGGGGTTTGAAGCCGGCGACGTGATGAACAGCCTGGCGGCGTCCATCGAGCTGATGACCGGCAGCGCCCAGGATCTGGGCCGTGCGCTCAATGCCCAGGAAATCGACCTGGTCAAGCGCACGACAACCATGTTCCAGCAGATGGCCAAGGCTGCCGGCACCACCATGGAGGAACAGGTCAAGGCGATCACTACTGCTGCCTCCTCCTACGGCAGCGTAGTGGGCAACGCGCAGCAAGAGATCGCTACCGATGGTTTCAGTGGCTTCGCCAAGTCGCTCCTGGCTGTGCGCCAGGAGGAGCAGGAGCGCATCCGCACGCTGCAGCAGCAGGCCAAGGCCCTGGGCGGCCTGGCAGCCCGCGAGCAGGATCTGGCCACCGTCCGCCAGGCCGCCCAGCTCAAGGCCGACGCACTGGCCAGGTCGCTGGAGTCGGAGCTGGTAGGCCTGGCGCTCAATCGCGTCAACGATGAAATCGAACGCCTGGGCGGTTCCATCGACGGGACCAGCAGCAAGCTGCAGGACTTCATCAACTCGCTCAAGCTGAGCAGCACGCTGTCGCCGGACACCGACACGCAGAAGCGCTCCACGGCCTCGGATCTGATGCAAAGCGCAGCCAGCGCCGGCAACCTGGAGAGCTTCACCCAGTACGCCCAGCAGTTCCTGGAAGTCAGCCGCAAACTCAATGCCAGCGGCCAGGGCTATCAGGTGGACTATGCCCAGGTGCTGGAGCTCGCCAAGCGCTTTGGCGGTGATGGCACGGCCGCGTCGCTGCAGCAGCTGTACGCGCAAAAGGCTGCCTTGGAACAGCAGCAGGAAGCTGCCGCCCGCCTGGAGCGCGCTCAGCGCATCGCCCAGGGCGTGGCCGATCTGGCTGGCGCCCGTGGCGGCGATCCGCTGGAGATCCTGCGCAACGTCACTGGCATCAGCGCTGAGGCGCTGGCCAAGGATCTGGGCCTGACCACGGACGAACTGGCCAAGTACCTGCAGAACCAGCAGACCGACATCACCGACCTGGCAGAAATCCTGTTCGATCTGCCCAAGCGCATCGCCCAGGAAATGGTCACGGTGCTGACCGACAGCCGCGTTCCAGTCCCGGCGTCGGCCGCGCCTGGCGGTGGCACCACGCCTGCAGCACCAGCTGCGCCAGCGGCGCCAGGGCGTGGCTACGCCGATCCTTCCTATGAGGTGCTGCTGCAGGTCCGCGACGGCATCCAGTCCCTGGCACGCCAGGGTGAACACAACGCTTTGATGGCGCTATGAACCGGAAAGTACTGCTCGTTGAAATCGGTGGCCAGGGCCTGCCTGCAATCACGCCTGTGACCCGGCAGCCCTCCAACTGGGTGGCGTCGGCCAAGCCCGCTGTTGTGGTTCCTCCGGCCGAAGGCGTGGAGACCAAGCCGGCAGCGGATAGCGTGACCATTACCTGGAACGCTTCGCCGCTGGCTGGTGCTGTCTATGTCCTCTGGCGCGCGGCCGATGCAGGTGGAAAGCCGGGCGAATGGAAGTACGTAACCAAAACCTCAGACACGCGCTACACCTACACCGAGGCCAGCGGTGTTGTGAGCTGGTGGAAGGTCACTGTCCAGGTCAACGGCGTGTCGTCTGCAGACTCCACGCCCAAGGCTCAGGCCCCGGTGGTGCCGCCGACCACGGCGGAGCTGGTCCAGCTGCAGGGCAAGGTGGACCAGGGCCTGCGTGACCTGGCACTGGCAGATGCTGCCGAGGCACAGCAGCGTATGGCGGACTTCCAGGCTGCGCAGGCACAGATCCTGGCAGAGAGTCAGAAGAGTGCGGCCGCAGTGGGTGAAGTGGCCAAGCGTGCAGAGGATCTGGCCACAAACCTGGCCAACGAAGAGCGCGCCCGTATTCAGAGCGCGCTGAACGAAAAAACCGAGCGCACCGCTGACATCAGCGCGGTAAACACGAAAGTCCAGAACGGCCTGGATTCGATGGCACGCTCTCTGGCCGAGGTCGCCGCAGGAAGCGGCACGCAGTTCGACTCTGCCGGCATCTGGCATTTCAACGCAGGACTGGAAGGTTGGACGGGTGTGTACGGCGCCCCGACTATCGCCGACGGCATGCTGCGGCCGATCAACACCACCAACAACTCAGGCATCCAGTCCCCGGCGCCGCTCAACATCGACGGCGCCGCCTATCGCTTCATCAAGCTGCGCATGCGCAAGGTGGGCAATCCCGCTTGGATGGGGTTGATTCGCTGGATCACTGAGGCCGATCGAGAGTGGAACGAAGCGAAGTCGCTTTCCATCCCGGTGCCGGCATTCGACGCCAACGGCATCGCCGTCCTGGACGTTGATCGGCTGCCCTGGAACGGCCCCTCACCTCTGCGTGCCATTCGCCTCGCACTGACGGGTGCGCAGACCGCCAGCGCCTACATCGAATACGACTGGATTGCCGTGGGCCGCCCGTCGCCTGGCGCATCCGTCGCCATGGTCCAGCAGGAGAGCGACGCGCGAACGGCCGCCTTGGCGGCTGAGGCTGGCCAGCGCAACACACTGGCCGTGCAAATGCGCGGCGACTACCCCGGCAACGATCCGGCGAAGCTGACGGGCGGCCTGGCCTACAACGAAATGAGGGCGCGTGTCGGCGCGGACGAAGCGCTCAGCCAGCGCCAGTCCGCCGTGGAGGTGCGTCTGCCTGCAGGAACAGGTGCGCTCGCGTCTGAGGCCAAGGTAAACACGGTCGAGCAGGCAAGCCTCACCCGCGACGAAGCCATCGGCCAACGTATTGACCAGGTCAATGCAACGTTGCCCGCGATGATTTCCCAGGGCGCCAACATGATCCTTAACGGCGGCTGGAACGCCGGCAAGGACGTGGGATGGACGTATCAGGGAGGCTCGCAGTTGGCCGGTGTTTCGTGGCCAGCCGCAGAGGGACGAAGCGGCAGCGCGGCACTGCGCATCGATGGCACGGGCTCCGCCCGTACAGCTGTTGCGCTTGCGAACGCAGGCATGACCATGGCCACCGGGCCTGCGAAGAAGTACCGCGTAAGTTGTTGGTACAAGACCAGCGCCACGTTCAACGGCACCGCAGGCGACTCCAAGCTCAGGCTTGCTGACCAAGCAGCCGCCTGGCTTGCAGATCGGCCGTTCCTCGCGAACAAGGCCGATTGGACGTACCTGGAGTTCGTCTATACCGTCCCTGCCGCCAACGTTCTAGGCCTGCGCCTCTCAGTGGCATGC
The DNA here is from genome assembly GCF_029841665.1 of Stenotrophomonas sp. GD03819. Classification (NCBI taxonomy): domain Bacteria; kingdom Pseudomonadati; phylum Pseudomonadota; class Gammaproteobacteria; order Lysobacterales; family Lysobacteraceae; genus Stenotrophomonas; species Stenotrophomonas sp. GD03819. The sequence goes on along the minus strand of NZ_JAOCEW010000021.1, from coordinate 38,038 downwards.
AATAACACCGCTGGTACGCTATGGGTGGACGATGTCGCAGTTGAAGAGGTGACCGAGATCCTGGCAGTTGCCGATGGACTCAGCTCGCTGAGCGGAACCGTCACCCAGCAGGCGGGCACCATCAACGCGCAGTCGGACCTCATCAGTGCCCTGCGCACCGACGTGGACGGCAAGGCTACCAACGGCGCCCTCCAGGCTCTGCAGTCCCAGGTCACGCTCCAAGGCGGCACTATCACGAGCCTTGGCACAGCCATGACCAACGTTACTGCGTCGCTGGCAAATATTGGTGGCGACAATCTGCTGCCGAACAGCGGATTTGAAACCAGCAACGCCGAAAACAGCACTCTGCCGGATTGGTTCGCGTCCAACAGCATCGCGCAGACGGTGAGCTATGGCGCAGCCTATGCAGTGACCGGATCTGCGCGGGCCATCCAGATCGGTTCGACCAACGCCCTCACGGCTTCGGGTCAGTACATCGGCGTGGAAGTGGCGACTGCCAACAGGCCGAAGCCTGTACCAGGGGCAAAGTACACGCTGTCGGCGTGGGCATGCCGAATGACTGCCAACGTGGGCCGGATTCAGTTGTTGGTGCAGTGGTTGGACAACGCCAACGCAGGAATCGGACCGGCGCAGTACGCTCCGATTGTCGACATGACCGACGTAATGACTCGATACACCGGGACGTTCACAGCGCCTGCCAATGCTGTCAGCGTGCGCATCTTCATCCGCGCGGCCGGCACTGCGGCAGGGCAATGGCTGGCTATTGCGATTGACAACGTGATGTTCCAGCAGGGCGAGATAGCAACCAACTGGATGCCAAGCGCCACTGAGATTGCGGCCCAAACAACCGCCAATGCGAAGGCTAACAGTGCCCTGGACGCGCGCGTCACCAATGCCGAGGGACAGTTGCTGTCCCAAGGAACCGCGCTGACTGCAGTTCGAGCCGGCATTGGTAACGCCACGGTCTACGAAATCACCGCCAACGCGATCATCACCAGTCAGCCCACTGGAGGCCCTCGCTCGTCCGGAACGCGAAATGCAGCGGGCGGAACCATGGGCGGTGCCGGACGCGGCCTCAATATCCAGGTGGTCAACGCCGACAGCACCTTGGGGACCCGCCAGACCTTTGATACCTACGGCAACGGTGCATCGGCATGCGCCAGCTTCAACGACTGGTACGACAACGCCCTGGCTGAGAATCAGTATTTCATTCTATTCACCAGCGATCACACAGGGCCGCTGAGCAACGGCGTGGGCCCTGACATCGCGGGAGCCAGGGACCGTCTCGTTGATTCTGGCGCCTCCCGTCGCAACGTGGAAGCCCTGACCGGAACACGTATGTTCGTTCTGGTCGGGCGCAAGCGCGCTGGCGAGGGCGCTGCAATGCAGCGGCTGTCGCCCCCGGTCTCCACCGGGCGTGCCGACCAGTGGGTTGAGCTCATCGTGGAATTCGTCAACGGGCGCCCGCAGGGCAGCCTGGACGTATCCGCGCTGGAGCGGGCCACCCAGGCAAACGCGGCTGCAACCTCCAGCTTGGAGGCGCGCACCCTGGCGAATGAGAATAGCGTCGTTTCGCTGGGTCAGTCGCTCACCAGCGTCAATGCCAAGATCGATAGTATCGGCGGCGACAATCTGCTGCCGAACAGCAGCTATGAAGCCTCCCCAAGCGACACGTCAGATCCCACTGGCTGGCAGCGCGAAGGGAACATGGCGAACGTTGTGCTCAAGTACATTCCATCACCTTTGTCCGGTGGTGGTCGCGCGATCCGCCTGGAGGCGAATGCCACGGCAATCGGTCAGTACCTCGGCCTCGCTACGCGCAACGACAATGGGTGGGTTCCAGTTCGTCCCCGGACCCAGTACGTTCTCAGCAGCTACGTGCGCGCCACTGCGGGAACAGGGCTGCGCATGTACGTCCAGTGGCGCAACGCCGCAGGTGTCATCAAGGCAACGAGCACGATGCCCAACGTCGTTGCCACTGCTCAGTGGCAGCGTCTGGTGTTCCAAGCCGATACCACCGTTGACGATGTGGTGGAGGCTCGGCTGTTCGTAGGCCGAATGCACGCGACGGCCGTCCAGGGCGTTGCCATTGAGCTGGATAACGCGCTGTTCCAGGAAGGCACCGCAGCAACGGGCTGGGTGCCCAGTGGCAAGGAAACAGCAGCGGCGGCAGCGGCAAATTCTGCGGCGACGGCTGGCCTTACTTCGACCGTGACCCAGCAGGGACAGCAGCTGACCGCGCTGGGCCAGTCCGTCACTGGGGTCCAAGCCGAGATAGCAGGCAAGGCCAGTTCATCGGCCGTCCAGACGCTTGAGGCGAAGGTCAAGAACCAGGATGGCGCCGGCAACCTTCTTGGGAACACTCAGTTCACTGGTGGGCCTGGCACGGTGGGCTGGCCGAACATGTGGTCGCCCGATGGGGCAACTGGCACACAGAAGTATTTCGCTGCAGGCGCCGGGATCTCCGGCGGGGTTGACCCTGGTGTTCCCTACGGCATGAGGGCACTGATCGTAGCGGGCACCACCGCCGCCAATGGCACGGTGTTCGTTTGGCCCGCGAGTGATGCCCCCGTCGAGGCGGGAAAGACCTACGCGCTTTCCGTCTATGCGTCGGGACAGCGTGGGCGGCTCATTCTTGAATTTTTGGATGCCAACGGCGCCCAGGTTGGCTCTGCGGGCTCGCCTGCCACCGACTTGGCCGGAGGTGGGAATACCATCTCCTTGTATAGCCGCCTTTGGGTGAAGGCGGTTGCGCCGGCCAACGCCGTAAGGGCCCGCTGCATTCTCGTAAGCCATCACGTCAGCAATGCGCATTGGTTCGTCCGATGGCTGCGGCCAATGCTATCGATGGTGAACAAGGATGCGACCGAGCCACCGGAGTGGTCGGCAGGCGGCGCGGAGAGCAGTGCCAGGTTTGGTATCGCGCTCGATGTGGACGGCAACTTGGCCGGCTTGGAAATGGAGGCTAACGGTGACCGCAGCGAGATGCGCATTCTGTCCAAGATCCTGCGCATCATCAGCCCCGGAGCACCTGACGGCATGGAGCTGCAGGACGGGTACCTGCGCGTGTGGCGCGGCAATGTCCAGCGCATCATCGGCAACGGCTTCGGACCCGACGGATTGATTGACTACTTTGGCCCGAACGTCGGCGCAGCCGGTGCGACCAAGCGAAACGCAACCGTGTGGATGGACGTGAATGGTGGCGCGTACTGGGGCGGCGCCATTGCGGCAGGCATCCGCCGTAATGCGGCACAGTCAACAACCACGCAGACCATTGGCGTCTCTATCGTCGTTGGCCCGTTCAGCACCAGCGGCCGGAACAAGAACGTCGTTGTCAGCTATCAGCGAAGAGTAGTTCGAACCAATAGCCGAATGGACCGTCAGGGCTTCGTCGCAGGCGGAAACAGGAACGCCTGTGCGGTGAATGTCTACAGGAAGCTGGGCAACAACGCAGAGCAGTTCTGGACGAGTTTTGAAGCCAGTGGCGGCGTGTCGATTACGAACGAGTTTGATGGCCCTGATATGGCAATTTCGTTCTGGTCTGGATCGGTGACGTTGAACGATAGCGAAGGCACGCAAGATCGCACCTATCGTGCAGAGATCGTTGGGTTCAGCGAACAGGACGTGAGCCATCAGTCTGGAAGTTTCACCGGCCTGGACATTACCGCCAGCCTTTCCATCGTCTCCATTGAAGAGTGACCCGTCCGAGCGGCCGGGCAATGCCGCTCATCCATCAAGAGGAAACACCCATGCGCTTTGATGCTCGCCTGTATCTTCGCTCCGAGTCTGCTGACCAGCCCGGCGTGATGTTGCAGTTCCGTCCGGTCAGTCAGCCGAACATGCCGCAGATCAATCTCACGGTCGATACGGCCGACGCCGCCACGCTCAAAGTCGGTGCGGTCTACCGCTTTGAAGCAACTGAAGTTCCCCAGGAGGCTTGACTCGTCGTGCGTACCTTTGGCCGTTGGGCGTCGTCTCCGCTCGGTGCTGGTCTACTGGTAGAGGATGGCGGCTTGACCGTGGCCTCACCGGGGGCGGTTGTTCTTGCCCGCATCGCCAGGAGCACCTTTCCGCTTACCGGTCCTGCCGGCGCTGAGTTCATGCTGTGGGGCGACGATCCTCTCGCTGCGATTATCGGCCTCTGCAACGCCGCTGCGCCGCTGTCCTCCGAGTTGGGTGCGTCCAATGGAGTCGGCTGGAAGCTGCACACCGGCCAAGTGGTCCGCAACGGCGCTGTGATTGCCAGCGGCCTGCCAATCCCCCTCAAGGGTGAGGCGTTGGGGGTACGCGTGCTGCCTGGCACACCTGCGCAGGCTCAGTTCTATCGTGACGGCCAGCAGGTGGCCAGCGTTGATGTCTTAGCGGGTGGCCCGTATTACTTCGCTGCATCTATCGCTGCCACCAAGGCGCGCGGCCTTCGCTGTGTTGTGAACGCTGGCCAGTGGCAAGGGCTCAGCCCGGCCGCACTTGCGGGATGGGCCCAGGCTGCCGATCCGATCTCCACAATCCGCGTCGCAAGCGAAGACTACATGAGCGCTGCCAGCGACTCGCCAGCGAACACCGCGTTCGCTGGGATCATCGCCACCGAGGGCCTGAGTACGATCAGCGCGGTTTCGTTCTGGATGTGGAGCAATGAGTCGCGTGCCGGCAGCGCCCAGGTCCGCGTGCAGGACGCCGCAGGGATGCTGGATGCCACTGCGCTGTCCGCTATTCGTGACGTGCCAGTCACGGTGCGCCAGGTCGAGCAAGGCCAGTCGATGGCCAGTGCGGTGCCAGTCGCTCGCTATGTGCTGGATCGAATCGAGGTCGAAGACGACAGTTACAAGCGCCTGACGTTCAAGGACGCGCACAGTGACCTGGATGAGCCGCTGAGCAGGGCCGTATTTCTCCCGACCCACGGCGAGAGCATCGCCTGGCAGCCGCAGCCCGTGGTGATCGGGCTGGTGCGAAGCGTGCCGACCACGGCCGTAAACAGTGATGGTTCGCTGCAATGGATCTGCGATTCGCGCCTGCAATCAGTGATGAGTGTCCGTGACCGCGCAGTGGAACTGGTTGCCGGCACCGCGTACAGCCTGGTTGCTGGTGGACAGCAGCTCTCCCTGCAGTCGCCACCTCTCGGGCCGCTGACAGCTGACGTCTCGACCATCGGCGCGGACCGGCCGGCAACGCTTCAACAGGCGCTTTCAGACGTGTTCGGCCGTATTGGGAAAGCCGCATGGCAGAGCGCCGACGCGGTCGCCATCGATCAGGCTACGGGCTATGCCGGAGTGGGCTACTTTGCGGACGGCGACAGCACGCCGCGCGAGGCCTTGGCTGCGATCCTGGGCAGCTACTGCGCCGACTGGTGGCAGGATGGGGATGGCGTGCTGCGCCTGGCGCGATTGATCGACCCTGAGAGCGTTGCCGATGCGAACCTGGCATTCGAGCTCGACCTGGTCGAGCTCGCCGCTCCGCTGGTTGTGATGCCGGATCTGGCCCCCGGCCTCACCCGACGCATGGGCTATCGACCCAACGCGGTAGTCCTGGCTGACGGCGACATGGCCACTGGCCTGGATCAGGTGCCGCCCAGCATCCGCAAGGAACTGTCTGCCAGCCACCGTGGCCAGGTCTACGCCACCGGGGATCTGCCTGCCTGCTACCAGCACGCGGAGGCCGCGCCAGCGGTGGAGTCATGTTTCGATAGCCGCGCTGACGCTCAGGCGGAGATTGATCGTGTCGTGAAGCTCTACGCAGTGCCCCGCAACTTCTACGCCGGCCGGATGACCGCGCGGCCTGACCTGCAGCTGCGACCGGGCCAGGTCGGGCGCATCCGCTACCCGCGCTATGGCCTCGCAGCCGGTCGAAAGGTGATCGTCACGGCGGTGACCAGCAACCCCATCACTGGCGAACAGACCCTTAAATTCTGGGGCGCATAAGGACTGCCACATGCTTATCGGATTCTCCCCTGCAGGCGTGACCGCTGCCGTTGATGGCGCCACTGTCGCAAACCCCGCCGCCTTGACCGATGGGCGGCCCACAAGCATTGCTCGGCTCAGCGGCGGTACGTCGGCCGTCCGGCTGCGGTTGACCTGGCCAGCGGCCGCTGGCGTCCGTGTCGTTGGCATGCTCGGCTTGTCCTGCCCGGTCGGCACCTCCCTCAAGCTCACAGGGCGCAAGGCTGGTGATGCTACGTATGGCCAAGCCCTCGGTGGCACCTCGCTCAACCAAAAGGTGGTCGAGCTGGTGGACGGCAGCCGCGCGGCCTGGTGGGTGCTTCCAGCGGGCACTGTGGCCCTCGTGGGTATCCAGGTGGAGATTGGGGTGGCGGGCCTGGACGTGGGCGAGCTGTTCGCCCACCAGGCGGTAGACCTACCGATTGAGCCCGGCTCAGAGACTGAGCGCATCGATCCCAGCATTGTGGAGCGCACCCTGGGCGCAGGCGTCAACGTGGTGGCTCGGCGCACCTACCGGCGCCTCCGCTTTACCCCTCAGACCGACCGCCTGCAGATCGCCCGCCAGGGCGGCCTGGGGGGCGGGATGGACTGGGAGCGACTGGCCATGGCGGCCGCAGGTGGCGCGCGGATGTCGCTGGTGCCGCGTTGGGGGAGGGATGGCGCCCTGGACACGGAGGAGCTCCATCGGACGGCACTGTATGGCACGGTGGTGGCCGGGTCCGCTGGGCACGCTGGTGGCAACCAGTTCCGCAGTGGCGGGTGGGTGGCCGATGAGCTCCCCCCGATTTGAGCCCCGCTTGAAGCGGGGTTCTAACCCTGTTTGAGGGGCTATCGAACGGTCAGGGAAAAGGGGCTCACAGGGACGATTCGCCCTTGACTGGCCGGAGCTGGGGATTCTGCAAACCCCGTGTCCCGATTTCGCAGAGTGACTGTCCGCTTACACCCATGTGTACTGCGCCTCATGCCATAGATGCAAATGATTCTCTTTTGCTGTAAGGTGCAGCCGCTGCCCTTGCCGCCGCGGGCTGTTCCCTTTCCCAGTTGTCGCCCGCCCCGTGTCCACGCCTGTCGAACCGACGGATGTCGCGCAGCTGTGCGCAGCCCATTACCGGCCGCTGCACGCCCATGTCCGCCGCAAACTCCCGCAACGCAGCGACGCTGATGACGTCGTCCAGGAAACCTGGCTGCGTGTCGTCAAAGTCGCCACCAGTGGCCTGCTGGGCAATGGCCGCGCCTATCTGTACCGCGTCGCCCACAACCTGATCGCCGATCACTACCGGCAACGCCAGCGCCGTCGCGAAGAGGTGCTGGATGACACGCAGTTGAATGCCATCGCCGATCCTGCGCCCCTGCCCGAGCAGCGACTGCTCGACGCCGAACAACTGCGCCACCTCGACGCGATCATCGCCGCGCTGCCGCCACGCTCGCGCCAGGTGTTCCTGCTGGCCCGTGTGGAACAGTTGGCGCTGGCCGAGATCGGGCGCCAGCTGGGGATCAGCCGGCAGACCGCGCACGGCCATCTGCTGCGCGCCCTGGTCGCATTGCAGCAGGTGCCGGGCGCATGAGCCAGGAGACCATTGCACGCGAAGCTGCACGCTGGTGGCTGGATGCGCACGACGGTGACCGCGATGAGAACGCGTTCGAGCAATGGTGCCGGGCCGATCCACGCCATGCGGCGCAGTACCTGCACCTGCAGGAGTTGTGGCAGGCCGGTGCGGCGACGCCCAGCCTGCAGCGGCAACAGCAGCGCAGGCAACGCCGTCGCCTGCGCGAAGCCGGCATTGCGGTTCTGTTGCTGTGCGCGCTGGGTCTCTACAGCCGCCATGCCTCGCCACCCGTGGCACAGGTACTGCGTACGGCCGCTGGCGAGATCCGCGAGGAAACTCTTCCGGATGGTTCGCATGTCCTGCTGTCACCTGGCAGCGAAGTGAAGGTGCGCATCGATGGGCAGCGCCGCCAGCTCCAGCTGCAGCGCGGCCAGGCCTGGTTCCAGGTCGCCGCCGATGCCGACCGGCCATTCCAGGTGCATACCCCACAGGGCACCGTCACTGCACTGGGGACCGCATTCGATCTTGCCGTGCAGGGCAACAGCAGTGTGGTCACCGTTACCGAGCATCGCGTGCGCGTGGACAGCGGCAACGTCAGCATGCTGGCCGACGACGGCGAGCAGCTGCGCTTCGATGGGCAGGCAACAGCCCATGCAACAACGGCTGCCCCCGGAACATTGGCCTGGCGCGAGCGGCGCCTGCACTGGGTCTCGGCCCCGCTGGCCGACGTCACGCAGGGCCTGGACCGCTGGCATGGCGGGCATACGTGGGTCGTCGGCGAGCAGCTGCGCCAGCAGCCGGTCACCCTGCTCGGCAGTGCCGACGGTGCAGCCAGCAATCGCGACCAGCTGGCCACGCAACTGCAGGTGCGCGTGCTGCGCCTCGGCGCGGGCATACAGGTGTGGCTGCCGCCACGCAGGGAGCAGCGTGATGGACCCTGACATCCGGCCTGCGACTGCGTCTACCCAGGATGACGACGTTCTGCGTCAGCCCCTGGAGCCCCCGATGCTGTGCCCCCGCCCCCTTGTCCTTGCCCTGTCGCTGGCCTGCACCAGCGCCCTTCCGCTGCTGCCCGGCAGTGCCCACGCACAGACCGCCACACGCACCTACGATCTGCCCGCCCAGCCGCTGGCGGCCGCGCTGGACGCCTACAGCCGGCTGACCGGTGTCGACCTGGTGATCGGCGCGGCGCTGCCTGCCGGGCATTCGGCCCCTGCTCTGCGCGGTGACTTCGACGATGCGCAGGCCCTGTCACGCCTGCTGGCAGGCAGCGGCCTGCGACCGCGCTTCGTCGATGCGCGCCGCGCCGCCCTGGAACCGGCGCCGGCTGAACGCATCGATGGCAGCCGTCGCACCGGCCCGCTGCGGGTGCAGGGCACTACCGCGCACGGCCAGGCACCGGGGGCCGGCGCCAGCCAGTATGTACCGGCCATCCGCGATGGCTTTGCGCCCTCGGTCGGCAGCGAACGCGTGGCGATGGCCGAACGCCAGGAAGGCAACAGCCTGCTGCGCTCGATGCCCGGCACCCACAGCTTCCATTCGCGCAGCCAGCCGGGCCTGCAGGTCAACATCCGCGGCATGACCGGTGCCGGCCGGGTCAACACCATGATCGACGGTGTCACCCAGACCTTCCGCAACAATGCCGGGCATGGTTCGGGCGGTCCGTTCGCCTATGTCGATCCCTTCCTGCTGGCCGGTGTGGACGTGCAGCGCGGTGCGGTCGCTGGCGGTGACGGCGCTGGTACGCTGGCCGGCAGTGCCAACTTCCGCACCCTGGATATCGACGATCTGCTGGGTGAGGGCCGTGACTGGGGCCTGCGCGCCGGCTATCGCCATGGCAACAACGGCTATGGCAACGGCCGCACCTTCGCCGGTGCATGGCGCCACAGCGAAGAAGGTGGCGACCGTCAGTTCGGCCTGCTGGCCGCCGCCAGCAGCAGCCGCAGCAGCGAATACGCGACCGCGCGTGGGCAGAAGAACAACGCCGACCCCGGTAGCCAGCAGCCCAGCAGCTGGCTGCTGAAAGCACGCCTGCAGCCCAGCGACCAGCATCGGCTCGACCTGAGCCACATGCGTTACGAAAACGACTTCTACCACAACTACCCGTGGCAGATTTCCGCGCGCAACCAGCGCGCCAGCTACCACTACACGCCCTATTCGCCATGGATCGACCTGCGCGCGACCTTCGCGAGCAACAAGACCCGGCTGTTCTATCCGCCGGTGGAAGATTCAAGCTACATCGGCCGCCGCACCCACAGCAGCCTGAGCAGCTGGACCCTCGACAACACCAGTCGCTTCGACATCGGCGCACTGCAGGCGCGCTGGAACACCGGCATCAAGCACCAGTCGGACATCTATGTGGCCGATACGCCCATCCTGCGCGGTGCCAACCCGCAGGGTCGCAGCCAGCTGGACAGCGTGTTCAGCACGCTGGAACTGCAGTACGACATCTACGCGCTGACTGCCGGCCTGCGCCAGGACCGCTTCGGCATCCGTGGCCACATCCCGGTGTGCTCGGATGTACCCGGCCAATGCGCGGAGATCAATGGCGGCGACATCGACGTGCGGCGCAGCGAGCGCGCACTCAGCCCGAGCCTGGCGGTTTCACTGCAGGCCACTGACTGGCTGCAGCTGTTTGCCGAGGTCTCGCGCACATCACGGCCGCCGCGCGTGCAGGAGATGTTCTTCGAGAAGATCCCGCTGGAGGACGCCAGCGTCGCCGACGGCATCGGCGCCAATCCGTTCCTGCGCCGCGAGCGCTCGCGCAACCTGCAGTTCGGCGCCAACCTCAGCATCGACTCGCTGCTGGTCGACGGTGACCTGGCACAGCTGCGCATCACCCGCTTCGACAACCGCATCCGCGACTACATCAAGCCGCAGTACCTGCTGATCGTGCATCCGCCGGAAGTGGAACCGCTGGTGGTGCCGATCGACAGCGATCCGCAGCTCAATGCCTGGACCGATGTGCTGGATGCAGACGACTTCACCGCCACGACCCGCTGGATGAACCATCCCGGCGTCGTGCGCATGCGCGGCATCGAGCTGGAGGCGCATTACGCCAGCGAGCACTACCACGCCACGCTCAGCTGGACCCGCTCGCGCACCAGCGCACCGGCCATCGAGTTCGTCAACCTGGAAGACATCACCGCCCTGCCGGACCGCTATTGGACCCTGGACGTAGGCGGCCGCTGGTGGCAGCAGCGCGTGCAGGCCGGCCTGCGCGCCGCGTACTCCGGGCCCACCGAGGAAGGTTACGACTTCTTCCAGACCCGCAAGACCGGCGGCACTGGCGTGCTGCTGGACTTCTACGCGAGCTTCAAGCCCCAGGCCAACACCACGCTGTGGCTGAACATCGAAAACCTGCAGAACAAGGCCTATGACAACAATGCCTCGATCGACAGCATCTTCAGCCCGATCCTGGACCGCGGCAACGGCCGTGGCCGCACCGTCTCGATGGGCGTCAATGTGGCGTTCTAGCCGTCGCTGGCTGCCCGTATGCCTGCTCGCGCTGGCCGCGGTGGCTGGCGCGCAGCCGGTGCCCGGCACAGTGATCGACCTGGCCACTGGCCAGCACCTGGACGAAGCCGCATTCGTGACACGCGCGGCGGACGCCCAGCGGCTGTTGCTGGGTGAACGCCATGATCTCGCCGGAGACCACGCCGCCCAGCGCTGGCTGCTGCAGGCCCTGCAGCGGCAGCGCCCGCAAGGTTCACTGGTGCTGGAAATGATCGCCAGCGAGCGCCAGCCACGCCTGCAGCGCGTGCAGCGCTGGCTGGCCAAGGGCAACCAGGCCGAAGGTGCACGCCTGCGGGAACTGCTGGACTGGGATACGCGCTGGCCGTGGGCCGCGTATGGCGGCCTGGTACGGGAGGCTGCCGATGCAGGCACGCCATTGTTCGGCGGCAACCTGTCGCGTGCCGAGGTCAACGCGCTGCTGGCCTCGACCGAGGGCGTGCGATTCCCGGTGGCCGCTGCCCGCCAGCGCCTGTCGGCGGTGGTGCTGGCCCAGCACGCAGACGCGGCACCGATGCTGGAAGGGATGCTGGCCGTGCAACAGGCCCGCGATACGCGCATGGCGCGGGTGCTGCTCGATGCGCCCGTGCCAGCACTGCTGGTAGCAGGTCGCTGGCATGTACTGCGCGGTACCGGGGTACCGGGCTACCTGTCACCGGATACGCCTGCGCTGGTGATTGCATTGGCTTCACCGGGTGAAACCGTCGATGCAGCTGATGCCGATCTGCTGTGGGTGCTGGACGATGAGTGAGCGTGGCCAACACTGGCAGGCGATCGCGATCACCGTCGTCCTGCATCTGCTGCCACTGCTGCTGTTGGTGCACTGGGTCGCGATGCCGCCGATGCCGCCGCCGCCGGAGCAGGACGTGCGCATCAGCCTGCGCCTGCTGGCACCGGCCACGCCGCCGCAACCGGTGGAGGAACGCCAGGCCGAGACCCCCAGCCAGGCGCAGCAGGCCCGCGCCTCGCAGCCCACGAAGTCGCCGCCGCCACCCAAGCCTACGGCGGCGCGCGAGGGAGAGCTGGCCGCCAGCGAAACGGGTGGGACGGGCCGCCAGCCACTGCCAGTCGCCCCGCCTGCGGCCGCGACCGATGCAAGTCCCGCACCGGCATCGATCACGGCCGCGCCGCCCGCTCCAGACGCGCCACCGGCAGACTTCCAGGCCGGCGCCGCCAGCGACCAGTGGGAAGCCCGCCTGATGGCGCGGCTGGAGCGTTACCGCTACTACCCTGCCGCCGCGCGCTCGCGCCGTCAGCAGGGCACTGCGTGGGTCAGGGCCAGCATCGACCGCGAAGGTCGCCTGCTGGCGCTGCGGCTGGAGCAGTCCAGTGGCCAGCCGATGCTCGATGACGCCGCGCTGCAGACCTTCCGTCGCGCGCAGCCGCTGCCGCCCATTCCCGATGAACTGAAGGCACCGCAGGAGCTGGTGGTGCCGGTGGAGTACTACCTGCGCTAGGCGGCATAAGCCTCCGCCTCGATCTCGAACAGCATGCCGTCCAGCGCCAGCCGCGGCACCGGGATCAGCGTGCAGGTGGGCGCGGCGCGGTTCGGCCAGCGCCGCCGCACCTGATGGGCGATGATGCCCAGCCGGTCTTCGTCGTGGTCCACCACCAGGATGCGCAACCGCGCCACATCAGCCAGGCTTGCCTGCGCCGAGCGCAGCGCGGTCTGCAGGTTGTCCAGCGCCTGCCCGACCTGGTCTTCGAAACTGGGCGAGAGACGGCCCTGGGCATCTTCACCGCCCTGCCCGGCGACATGGATCACCCGTGCCGGCAGGCGCACCACCGCCACGTGGGAGTAGCCGTTCGCGGAAGGGTCGTAGAGGCCGGGAGGATTGAACAGCTCCAGCAGGCCATGGCTGAGGTCCGGTGTGGTCAGCAGGTTCATGCCGCGCGCCTCGTGGGGGTTGCAGGCAGTCTGTGACCTCAACCCAGGTTGAGGTCAAACGGATCCGGTGCAACAGACCGGTCTGCCACGCGCAACGATCGCCGACGTGTAGAGCCGAGCCCGTGCCCGGCTGCGCTGCGCGAATGGCAGCCGAGCATGGGCTCGGCTCTACCGTTCCCCGCTCACGTCCACGCCGGGTCTGCCGTGAAATCGATGGTCAGCCAGAACGTGCTGCCACGCGCATCCAGCCGCACCGCGATCTCATCGCGCATCGCATCAACCTCGCCCACCGACCCCAGCGGCGTACCCGGGTCGGCCAGCACATGGATCTCGATGAAGCGCATCCGCCCCATCTTCGCCACGTGACTGGTAAAACCGGCATAACCGCGCTCGGCCACGAATGCCTGCATCACCTGCTGTACGCGCCGGTCCAGATCATCCGGCGCCACCTGCAGTACTTCACGCATGGCCTTCCACGCGCTGCGCGCCGGCACCGGCAGCACCGCCAGGCTGATCAACGCCAGCACGATCGAATCCAGGTACGGCACCCAGTGGTGCCATTCGCCCCCCTGCAGGGCCAGGGCCAGTACGAAGGCCAGTACCACCGCCAGGCTCATCAACCCACCCAGCAGCCAGCCACGCACGTCCAGCCACAACAGCGCCGAGCGCAGATGCCGCGCTCGTTGGGCGACAAACAGCGCCATCGCCAGGTTGCTGGCACTCAGCAGTGCCGCCCACCACAGCGCGGGCCCGAATTTCACTTCATGCCCGCCCGTGGTCAAGCCAATCACCGCGTTGGCCAGCGCATACACGCAGGCCAGCGACAGGATCACCCCACCGAGTGCCTCGACCATTGGCTCCAGGTGCCAGTAGCCGTACTGGAAGCGCGGGCTCTGCTCCCGCGCCACCAGCCGCAGCACCGACAACGACACCAGGGTCAGCGCGACGTCGACCAGGCTGTACACGCCATCGAACAGGATGGCCTGCGATCCCACCAGCAGGCCACCGCCGAAGCCGACCGTGCTCACCGCCAGGGTGACCCCGATGGAGAACTTCAGGATGCGTTGCTCGCGCGCGGTATCCATCGTCCGCCGAACGACCGACCGTTGCCGGTCAGGCCTTCAGCACCTCCACCTTGTACGAAACCGCATCACCCTCCTGCTCGATGATCAGCCCGTGCACGTCCGACTCGAAGCCCGGGAAACGAGCGTTCTGTTCGCGGGCGATGCGCAGCGACTGGATGATCGGCTCGTCACTGTCGCCAAAGCGCTCGCCCGGCATGATGGTCGGAATGCCCGGCGGGTACGGCACCAGCATGGTCGCGGCGACGCGGCCACTGAGCTGCTCGATGTCGACCCGCTCGATCTCGCCCTTGACCAGGTGGTTGTAGGCATCGGCCGGGGTCATCACCGGGGTCGGCAGATCCACGTACATCTCGCGCATCACCTTGGCCACCGCAAATTCCTGGTTGAACGCATGCAGTGCATCGCACAGGTCACGCAGGCCCCAGCCGGCGTAGGCATTGGGATAGTCGGCCGCCAGCGTCGGCAGTGCCTGGCTCAGCGGCGCGTTGCGGTCATACAGCTCCTTGAATGCCATCAGCTCGGTGACCAGCGTGCTCCACTTGCCCTTGGTGATGCCCATCGAGAACAGGAACAGCACCGAGTACAGGTTGGTCTTCTCCACGGTAATGCCGCGACCCCACAGGAACTTGCTGAGCACCGCCGCCGGAATGCCCAGCTTGCCCATGCTGCCGTCCATCGCCAGGCCCGGGGTCAGCAGGGTCACCTTGATCGGGTCGATCAGCACGTAGTCATCGACCAGGTTCTCGAAGCCGTGCCAATGGGCATCCGGTTGCAGGTACCATTCCTCGCGTTTGGCCACCAGCGGCGCCGGCGTATCACCCTTGTCCAGGCTGCGCTCGACCAGGGTCGGCTGCCACACACTGAACCACCAGTCGTCGCGGCCCAGATCGTCACGGACGTGCAGCATCGCGCGGCGGAACGCGATCGCCTCGTCGTGCATCTCCTGCACCAGCGAACGGCCAGCCTCGCCTTCCATCATCTTCGAGGCCACGTCGCAGGCCGCGATCACCCCGTAGTGTGGGCTGGTCGAGGTGTGCATCATGAACGACTCGTTGAAGCGCTCGGCGTCCAGGTTGCGTTGCGCCGAGTTGCGCACGTGGATCATCGAGGCCTGCGAGAACGCCGCCAGCAGCTTGTGGGTTGAATGCGTGGTGAAGATGATCGCATCCTGCTCACGGGGCTTGCCTTTGGCCATGCCGTAGTGGTTCTCGTAGAACGGATGGAACGCGGCGTAGGCGTACCAGGCTTCATCGAAGTGCAGGAAATCGACCGCGCTGCCGATCTCATCAGCGATCTTTTCGGCGTTGTAGCACAGGCCGTCATAGGTCGAGTTGGTGACCACTGCGATGCGTGGCTTGGAACCGGCCTGGTAGGCCTGGCTGGCCAGCGGGTTGGCAGCAATGCGCTGCTGCAGCGACTCCGGCGTGAACTGGTCCAAGCTGATCGGGCCGATGATGCCGTGCGCGTTGCGGCTTGGGGTGAAGTACACCGGCACTGCACCGGTCATGATCAGCGCGTGCAGCAGCGACTTGTGGCAATTGCGATCGACGAACACCACGTCACCGCGCGCCACCGTGCCGTGCCAGACGATCTTGTTGGCGGTGGAGGTGCCATTGGTGACGAAGAAGGTATGGTCGGCGCCGAAGTTGCGTGCCGCTTCTTCCTCGGCATCCTTGATCGGGCCGGTATGGTCGAGCAGCGAGCCCAGCTCCGGCACCGAGATCGACAGATCGCTGCGCAGGGTGTTCTCGCCGTAGAACTGGTGGAATGCACGCCCCACCGGCGACTT
The DNA here is from genome assembly GCF_029841665.1 of Stenotrophomonas sp. GD03819. NCBI lineage: Bacteria > Pseudomonadati > Pseudomonadota > Gammaproteobacteria > Lysobacterales > Lysobacteraceae > Stenotrophomonas > Stenotrophomonas sp. GD03819. The sequence continues at coordinate 22,283 of NZ_JAOCEW010000021.1, read as the reverse complement.
GGTGAACGCCACGCCACCGGCATGGCCCGGCGTATGCCAGGAATAGTTCGACTCGGCCGCATGATGGATCAGCGCCTTGAAGAACGGCGGCAGCAGGTTCTTCATGTAGTCTTCGGCTGCGCGCATCACCTGCCGCGAGATGAAGCTCTTGGTGTCTTCGAACAGGAAGATGAAGCCGTGGATGTACTTGAGCAGCTTGCTCGGCACCTTCTCGATGGTGCGGCGCTCGCCGTACAGGAACACCGGCAGGTTGGCGCGGCGCGCACTCTGCTCACGCAGGAAGGCAGTCAGGCGCTGGAACTCGCCATCCACCTCTTCGCTGCCATCGATCGAAATCAGCACTGCCGAGGCCGCCACGTAGGTGCGGGCACCGGCGCGCGCATCATCCAGGTTCAGGCCGCACAGCACGCGCTGGTCGTTGCTGCGCAGTTCTTCCACCAGGGCGCGGATCAGGATGCCGCCGATGCGCGGCGACTCGTAGTCGTTGTCGATGACAATGACCGGATAGTCCAGGGACTTGAAGTACACGTTGATTCTCCTTGTCGAACTCAGGAACGCTGGGCGCCGGCGCTGATGGCCGATGCCTCGCGGGCGCGCTGCCGCTGCTGGCGGCGCTCCTCGCTGAAGAAGGGATAGAACACGGTGATGAACAGCACGAACAGGAAGGCGTACTGCACGATGGTTCCCGACGAGCCGTAGATCGCCCACAGGCAGTACACAACGGTCAGGCTGGTCAGGGTCCAGAACGCACCGGTATGGACCAGGGTGTGCGAACGCTCGACCACGAAGTAGCAAGCCACGCACGAGTAGATGTAGGGCAGCAGGGTCAGTACCACGGCGGCCGACGTGATGACGTCGAACTGTGCCGACGCGGTTTCCGAGGTGGAGGTGACCAGCACCGCCAGGGTCATCAGCACCGCTACGATCAGCACGCCCTTGACCGGCACGTCATCCTTGTTGGTCTTGCTGAAGATGCTCGGGAACAGCCCGTCGTCGGACGCCGCCTTGGCGCTCTGTGCGGTCAGCAGGATCCAGCCGCCCAGCGAACCCGCCGCGCCGATGAAGGCGCACAGGCTGACCAGCGCACCGCCCCAGCCACCGACGGCCTTGGCCGCAGCCAGAGCGAACGGGGCATCGGAGGTCTGCAGTTCGCCGTTGGGCACCATGCCCATGATCACCGAGGAACTGGCGATGTAGGCGATGGCAGCCAGGAACACACCGGCCAGGGTGGCACGGGCCACGTTCTTCTCCGGGTTTTCCACCACGCCGGCGGTGACCGAAGCGGATTCGACGCCGATGAACGCCCACAGGGTCAATGCCGCAGCACTGGAGATCGCGCCGAAGTTGGATTCACCGGACACGTTGTAGGCGCCCTTGAAGATGTCGGCATCGAAGAAGAACCAGCCGAAGATGGCGATGCCCAGGATCGGCACCAATGCGAAGCTGGTTGTGACCGTCTGCACGCGGCTGACGAAGGCCGGGCCGATCACATTGGCGAAGCTCAGCGCCCACACCAGCACCAGCACCGCGATGCAGCGCACCAGCGGCTCGGACAGGATCGGGAAGAAGTAGCTGAAGTAGCCGACCGCCGCAATCGGGATGGCGACGTTGCCGATCCAGTTGGCGAACCAGTAGATGGTGTTGGTCTGGAAGCCCATGTAGGGCCCGAACCAGTCGCGCGCATAGGCGTATGGACCGCCCGCCTTGGGCGCCAGCTTGCCCAGCTTGGCAAACACGAACGCCAGCAGCAGCGCACCGGCGGTGGTGATCAGCCAGCCCCAGATCGAGGAGGTACCGATCTTGGCCAAGCTGGAGGGCAGCAGGAACACACCGGAGCCCATCATGTTGCCGGCGACGAGGAAGGTGGCTCCGACCACCCCGATTTTCTTTGCTTCTGCCATGACAATCTCCTGTACTGGCATGAGCCCGGTGCGGCCGGGCGTGGGGACGGTTGCGCTGGCGTAACGCCGCTGGCGCTTACTTGATGAAGTTGTATTGCAGGCTGCCCTGCACCCGGACCGTGTCGCCGCGCGCGCCGCCCTGCTGTTCCAGGCGCCCGTACAGCAGCTCCATGCCCATCGTCCACGACGGTGCCGGGCTCCAGATCAGGTTGAACACGCCGTAGCGACTCTGACGGAATGCGTCGGCCGCCAGTGCAGCATTCCGCTCCAGGGTCAGCTGGCCGACGATCAGGTTCGAACGCCACAGCTCGGACCAGTAATGGGTGTAGCCAACGAAACCACCGTGCAGGTCCAGCGCATCAAGGCGGCCATCGGCACCGACCACCGCGTCCAGCCCGGAGCCGGTCAGGTCAGCGGTGTAACGGCTCAGGCCGCGCCCGCCGAGGGCACCGAACAGCAGCAGGTCGCGCTCGCCCACCGACGCCGATCCGCTCAGCTGCAGGCCACCGGCCATGCGCCGGTCGCGCTCATCGTCACCGTCATACGCCAGGCTGCGTGCCACCGCGCCCAGTTGCAGGTGGCCCCAGTCGCGCTCCATGCGCGCCGTCACCGTCACATCCGGCAGCCGGTTCACCGCCGCGCGCTCATCGCTGGCACCGGCAAGTTCAGTCTTCGGATCTTCGGCGGCAATAGTCAGGGTGTTGCCCTTGCCCATCGCAAAGCTGTGGTGGATGCCGGCCACCAGCAGATAGCCCGCACCACCCGGACCGGCGAAATCCAGCGTGTCAGGCAAGCTGTCCGGATCCATGAAGCTGGAATAGCCGTAGCCCGCGTAGGTATTGCCGAGCTGGCCATAGGCGTGGCGCAGGCGGAATTCATAACCATCACTGCTGCCGAAGAAGTCGTTCTCCAGGTAGAAGCGCAGGTTCCCGTGCGAGGTCGGGCGCCGCGCCTCGAAACTGAAGCGGGTCTGCTTGGCATGGATGTTGAAATTGGACACGTCACGATGACGGCCGCCCACTGGCATCGACGAAGGAATGAACTGATCTTCGTCGCCGGCTGCGCGCGAATCGGCGATGGCATCGAGCTTGGCGTAGCCACCAATGCGGATCACCGTATCGGTGCCGGGAATGGCGAAGAACCCCTTCAGATCCGGGTCGGTTGGGCCGGCCGCACTGTCCGGTCGCGATGCCGCGGTGGAAGGATCGGCCACCGATTCACGCTGCGGCAGCACCGGTTGTGCCACACCCGGCACCTGGGTGGGATGCAGCAGATGGGTAGCGCCTGCAGGTGCGGTCGCAGGCGCAGGGATCTGCGCGACGGCAGGCGCAACCGCGCCATTGCGCTGCTCAAGCCGATCCAGCCGCTGCTGCATGCCTTCCAGTACCTGACGCATGGCCGCGATCTCACGGCGCAGCGCCTGCGCGTCCTCCTTGTCATCAGCCTGTGCATATGCCGGCGTGATCGCCAATACGGTCAAGCAGGCCAGACTCAGTACCGCCACGCGCATTGCATCCTCCCTGGACGTCCATGTTCATCTCGCAGGCCGAACGCACGCATGCGCGGCTCCGGCCCCACGTTGCAGTTGCTGGAAATGCGGATACTGCGTCGACGGCGGCGGCCAGCCTGCGCACTGCAGGCAACAGGACGATGACACTGCCCTGCCCGCACCGATGTCGACTCCATCAAGGCCGCGCTGCCAAAGAGGTGGCGACCGCAGCGGTCTGGGTAACAAGCACGGAGTGAGAATGTCGTGAATGGCTGTGCCGGCCGACCCTGATCAGGGCGTGGCGAGCGCGGCATCCGTCGCGCAGTGACGCTGTATTCCATGCGTCACAGGCTAATCCGCCTGTCGTTTTTGGCCTTGATTGGAATCAAGGCGTGATGCTTGATGTCAGTCACGATTCAGACGTGACGATGAACCAACGTTGCGCGGGCCTGCAACCGGAAGGCCGGCCACAGAATGCAACAGGCCCGCATGCTGCCATGCGGGCCTGTGCAATGTTTCATGAAGCTGGCGCCACTCAGCGCGGGCCAAGCACCGTCTGCAGATCGGCACCCTGCGGCAGGCCCGCACGACGCTGTACCTGGCCCTGTGCGTCCTGGAACAGAATGCCCGGCGTGCCCTGGAAGCCCATTTCGATCATCAGTACCTGATTGGCATCGAGCTTGCCAGCAATTTCGCGGCTGATGTTCGGCAGCGCCTTGATGCCACCGCGATCAAAATCGTGCTCGTTCTGCAGCAGCGCTGCACTCGGGTCACGGGCTGCGAGGATGGCCGCCGCCTTGGCCGGGCTGTCCTCGCGGATGACGCCGACCATGATGTGACGCAGCTGCACCTTGCCCGCATCGACCCACGGCCGTGCCGCTTCCCAGAACTTGTGGCAGTAAGGGCAGTTGGCATCGCTGAAGGTATAGACCACGCGCGGCGCATCGGCCTTGCCGTCACGTACCCAGGCGCTGGATTCCAGTTTGGTCCACATCTTGGCCGACATCGGCGAGGCCACCAGCTTCTCAACGGCCTCAGCGGCTACATCGTTGCCCTCCGCATCGAACAGGCTGCCGACCAGTACATGCTTGCCATCAGCAGTGACATAGGCCGCTGCCGGCTGCTGGCCGCCGACCACGCCGGCGAAACCTCGCAGGCCACCGGGGGCATCGAATTCGGCGACGACCTCGAACCCATGCTTCTCGATGCCCTTCAGCACCGCAGGGCGATCGCCCTTGTTGGCAGCGGCTGTGGCGCTCGCTGCCGGTGCCGCGGCGGTCTTGCCCGGCGGCGTCTGTGCCTGGCTGCAGGCGGCCAATGCCAGCAGGACCGGCAGCAACAGCACCGCCGGGGCGGTGCGCAGGGAAGTCGACAACATGGGAACTCCGTAGTGAGATGCCCGCGCAGGCTACCGCAGCCGGCGCAGTTTGTGTTCAAGACCCGCTGCCGTCAGTTCGCCGAGGTGCAGTTCACGCAGGCGCCCTTCGGCGTCGAAGAACAGGGTCGAGGGATAGGCCTGCACACCCAGCACCGTGGATGCCGCAGCGTCATCGTCCAGCAATACGTTGCCCAGCAGGAGCCGTTCGCGCGCAACGAAACCCTGGACCTCCTCAAGGGTTTCACCCTGGTTGAGGAACACGAACTGCACGTCCGCATGTGCCTGCTGTGCCGCTGCCAAGACCGGCATCTCGCGCCTGCAGGGACCACACCAGCTGGCCCACAGGTTCAGCACCAGTGGCTTGCCACGAAACTGCTGGAGATCCACTCTGCCCCCTTGCAGATCAGCAACCTGCAATACCGGCAAGGGCATCCGCCGCTCCTGCCAGGCGGACAACAGCTGACTGCCGCCCGCCCAGAGCAGCACACCTGCCAACGCCGCGCCCAGCACCGGGGCGCGCAACGCCCGCCATGGGCGCAACCGCCACAGTCCCCATGCCAATCCCGCAACCAGGACAACCGCGAGCTGGTAGCCACCATCGGCAATCTGCAGAATGCTCCACGGCGCCTCGCGATACAGCGCGAAGTTCAAGGCCACGAAGCTGATGCGACCACACAGCAGGCCCACCAGCAGCATGTCCAGAACCATGCTGGGTGCGGAAGGCAGCGGCATGCCGTCCTTCCTGCGTGGCCACAGACGCGCCACGGCCATCGCCAGCAGTACGCACACGAGAATCAATACCACCGGCATCGGCACCGGCCCAACGCTCGACATCAGACCACCTGTTCAATCGTCCACTGGCTGCATGGTCGAAGTGTCGCACTCCGGTTGCAAGCCCGACGATGCTGCCCGCATCAGGCCGCGCTGCGCCCCAGTTGCATCACCGACGGCGATTGCAGCCCGCGCAGACTGCCCGCCACCGACGGCATCAAGGGCCGCTCGCGGCGCTTGCTGCTGACGTGACGCCGATAGTTCGCCGGCGTCATGCCAACGATGCGCAGGAACAACCGGCGAAACGCACTCTGATCGGCGTAGCCGACGCCCCAGGCCACCTCATCGATACCCGCTCCCTGCTGCAACAGGGTCTGCGCCTTGGCGATGCGCAGCCGTTGGCAGTACTCGATCGGCCGCAGGCCGGTGGCCTTGAGGAACCGCCGCTGCAGCGTGCGCGGCTCCAATCCGGAGACTTCGCAGATCGCGGCGAGGGTGGCGCCGCGTGCCGCCGTGGTGTGCAACCAGCGCTGTGCCTTCAATACATCACGATCTCCATGTGCGAAGTTGGCGCTGAAGCGTTCCAGATCCTGCTGGATCGTGGCGGGCACGGTGATGCCCAGCTGCTGCGCCACCGCACTGGCCACGCCCTGCCCATGCAGCCGGTACAACAGCCGCAGGCCCAGGAAGCGCCAGGCCTGGCCCCCGCCGACCGTCAGCAGGTCGCCGTCATCCACCAGCGCCCGCTCGCTCGGCACCCAGCTCGCGGCCTGCGCCTGCAGGCCTGGATGGCGCCCGAGATCGGGGCCACTGACCGTACGCCCGGCCAGCAATCCGGCCCGTGCCAGCACGCTGACGCCATCACTGGCGGCGGCCAGCAGGCTGCCACCGTCATAGTGCGCGCGCAGCCAGTCCAGCAGGACCTCATCCGCGCGCAGGCACGCGCCGGCACTGATCTGGCCGGGAACCGCAATCACAGCCGGGATGGCCGCATCGAGCATTTCCGCACCCGCAATACGGTGCACACCAGTCTGGCTGGCCGGCACGATCCAGCGGGTGACCAGCACCCGCTTGAACGGCCGGCGCTGCTGCTGGGCAAGGCGATTGGCAACGTGCGCCATTTCGGCCAGTACGGAGGCGGCAGACGGATCACCTCCCGGGTATTCAACCACCGCGATCTCGACGAATCCTTCGTTCCTGAATCCTTCCACAGACCACCTCCTCGGTTCGTTGCAGGCCATCGAACGGCCGGTTCAGGCGAAGGGTAGGAACTGGCCCATCGGCGGGGCTATGAAGAAAGTTGCAAAGTGCGCTGAATGCGCGCACCCGGTCCAAGCCTTGACTCTCGACCAGACTCCAGGCTTCACAATGGTCGGCAGCATCCGCAGGAATCCGCCATGAACATTGGACAACTGGCCCGCCAGGCGGGCGTGCCGATCGATACGGTGCGCTACTACGAACGACAGCAGCTGCTGCCGACCGCGGCCCGCTCGGCGGGTGGCTACCGCATCTTCGGCGAGCAGGATCTGCGCCGGCTGCGATTCATCCGCCGCGCCAAGGCGCTGGGCTTCAGCCTGGAAGAGATCGGCGAGCTGCTCGTACTGAGCGATCAGCACTCGCAGGACATGGGCAGCGTGCGCGACACCGCGCAGGCCCGCCTGCAGGACATCGCGCAACGGATGGCCGAGCTGCAGCGCATGCACACCGCACTTTCGCAGCTGGTCGACGCCTGCCCCGGTCACGGCACGCTGGACCAGTGCCCGATCCTGGCGGCACTGACCGACAACGTTGCACAGGCGAAAGGCGACTGACATCGGCTTCGCAACGCACGTGAAGAAAAGTGCAACAAATGCTTGCCAACCCCCTGGGGCAAGGCTATTATTTCGCTCCTCAGCGACGTGGGGCCATAGCTCAGCTGGGAGAGCGCCTGCATGGCATGCAGGAGGTCAGCGGTTCGATCCCGCTTGGCTCCACCAATCTTTCGGCATTAGGCCGTCGAAAGGTCGCTAAAGAACATTGATGAGAATTGCGTCCCCATCGTCTAGAGGCCTAGGACATCACCCTTTCACGGTGGCGACCGGGGTTCGAATCCCCGTGGGGACGCCACTCATCACGAACAACGAGGACCCGGCCGATAACCGGGTCTTTTTTGTTCACCGCCTACCAGCATTCAGGTAGTGGCGTTGCGGTTCCCCTGCCCTCGTGGCCGCGGTTGAACCGGAACGAAAAAAGCTCAAAAAAAGCTTCCACAAACGTGAACACGCAGGTATGATAGGCGGCTCGGTAACACGGGGCCATAGCTCAGCTGGGAGAGCGCCTGCATGGCATGCAGGAGGTCAGCGGTTCGATCCCGCTTGGCTCCACCACTTTCGACATTAGGCCGTCGAAGGTTCTACAACTTGAAGTTTTCGTGCGTCCCCATCGTCTAGAGGCCTAGGACATCACCCTTTCACGGTGGCGACCGGGGTTCGAATCCCCGTGGGGACGCCAGTTTCAAAACGGACTCTGCTCCCGGCAGATCATCCGGAGTTTCATTGGGGCCATAGCTCAGCTGGGAGAGCGCCTGCATGGCATGCAGGAGGTCAGCGGTTCGATCCCGCTTGGCTCCACCACTTCGACATTAGGCCGTCGAAGGATCTACAATTTGAAGTTTTCGTGCGTCCCCATCGTCTAGAGGCCTAGGACATCACCCTTTCACGGTGGCGACCGGGGTTCGAATCCCCGTGGGGACGCCAATTCTTTAAAACCCCGGCTTCGGCCGGGGTTTTTCTTTGCCTGTGATTTCTGAAAAGGCCCGATCCAGCATGGATGGCCTCAGCCTGGACACACCTCAGAACCGGCGATACATCCCGATCGATGCAGGTGCGGTAGGTGCGAAACCAAACTGCGCGTACAGCCGGTGCGCTTCACCATCTGCCAGAAGGCTGACGTATGCCGACGGCGGCAGGTTTGCCTGCATCCAGCCCTCCAGGCGACGCATCACTTCCTTGCCCAGGCCCTGCCCCTGCAGGCGCGGCAATACGGCGATATCGCAGACCTGCAGGTGGCAGCCCCCATCGCCGACGATGCGCCCCATCGCCACCAGCTCGTTGCCCTGGTAGGCGCACACGCCATACAGGGTATTGGGCAGCGCGCGTGCCGCCGCTTCCTGGCTCTTGGCACTGAGGCCCGCCAGCACACGCAGCTGGCAATAGTCTTCGACCGTGGGCACGGCGTCGCGGAACTGGCAGGCGACGGAATCATTCATGCGCTTTCTCCCTGTAGGTCGGGCTATCCTGCCTCATCCATGTCGCAACTGCTGCGACCCGCGCCTGCAGAGTTCCCATGTGCTATTCCGCCCTGATCCGCGCCGACTACGCCAAGCTGGTGCGCGAGTTCGGCGCCATCCTGTCGCTGGAAGAATTCGCGGAGCTGTACGCGCACGATCCCGGCAAGAAGCGCCCCAGAACTCCCAAGGCCATGGATGACGGCTTCGCCGGTGCGCGCACCGAGCAGGGCCGCGACATCGTCGCGAAAATCCAGCAATGGCATGCGCAGGAGCGCCAGGATCTGGAAGCGGAGCTGGCCCGCCAGCGCGAGCGACGCGATATCGCCAACGCCACGCTGGCGACCCGCCCCACCCAGAAGGCACGCAACGACCTGCGCGTGGCCGGCAACCGCATCGATCGTGCGCAGGCTCGGCTGGAAGACCTGCACCGGGTGCAGCTGCTGCCGCGCGACAACCGCATTTTCCCTGGCACCTACGCACCGGTCATGGTCAGCGAGGGCGGCAAACGCGTGATCAAGCCGATGCGCTACCAGTGCCGGCTGCCGGACAAGCCGGTGCGCAACGACATCCTCTATCCCGGCACCTACAACGCGAGGCGCGACAGCCTGGAAGGCTATTGGCGCGGTGCGTTCGGGCTGCGCCACGGCGTGGTGGTGGTGCAGGCGTTCTATGAGCACGTACCGCGTCACGCCACCGCCGGCCCTACGCCGGGTGCCGATGAGATGGAGCAGGACGTGGTGCTGGAGTTCCGGCCTGATCCCCCGCGCGATCTGCTGCTGGCCTGCCTGTGGGCGGAATGGGAAGGACCGGAAGGTCGCCTGCTGTCATTTGCCACCATCACCGACACGCCTCCGCACGACGTCGCTGCTGCGGGCCACGACCGCGGCGTCGTTCCCATCCGCAGGGAACACCTCGATGCCTGGCTCAATCCCGATCCGGATGATCTGGCGCGCCAGTACCGCATCCTCGACGACCGCGAAGAGATCCGCTACGTGTACGAAGAAGCGGGCTGAATACCGCGCACAGATGAAAAACCCCGCCTGGGCGGGGTTCATGGATCAGGGATTGCCGCCGCACATCGCCTCTTCGCAGAAGGCCTGTTCCTGCAGGCATTGTTCGACCTCACCACCCCGCGCGATACAGCTCTTGTAGAGCTGGAAACAGGGCTGGCCGCACCACGCGGCAGAGGCCGTACCACCGAAGACCGCCATCGAAAGGACACCCGCAGCGACCATGCGCTTGATCCACTTCTTCATGCCACTCTCCTTGTAGGCCTGAGCATTCAGGCCCGGGCAGGATACGCCCACCGCTTCAGCATGCGCCAATCAGGCCCTGGCGCTGGCGCGGCCCACTGCGCGTACCAGCGCCTGGCTCAGATCTGCCGAGAGATACGGCTTGACCAGCAGCACGCCGGCCAGCATCGGCCCGGGCAGCTGCTCGGCCAGCATGCCGGTGGCCAGCACGAACGGCACGCCACGCGCCGACAGCGCCGCGGCCACCGGCTCGCTGGTCTCATTGCGGGCCAGGCGGTAATCAAGCAGGGCAACGTCCGGGGTCGACGCCTCCAGCAGGCGCAGCGCCTCAGCGACGCTCGCGGCCAGACCCACCACCGTCGCACCGGCGTGCACCAGCTGCATCTGCAGCAGTGCGGCACTCATCTCGTCGTTCTCGACCACCAGCACCCTCAGGTCCTGCAACACTGTCATCGGCTACCACTCCTGGAGGCATTCAAGCCGCCGCAGTATAGCCACCACTGGGCCGAAGCCGACAGGACGCGCCCTGATCGGCCTCCCCACTATGAAAGCCGTGCCGACCTCGTTTACAATCGCACGCTGCCTGCCGGTGTGGCGGAATGGTATACGCAGCTGACTCAAAATCAGCCGGGGGTGACCCCATGAAGGTTCGAGTCCTTTCACCGGCACCACTGCATCAAAGGCCAGGTCCCCGACCTGGCCTTTTGCATGTTCAGGGCCCGGGCGCCGAAACTGGCGACGATGCCAACGCTCGCGCTGCCCACGCTCCCCGCTACCCTGCCCGCACGGCTGCGCCCACTGCACGTGGATGACGCTGCCGCCTGGTCCCGTTATCTCTCGCTGCCGGGCGTGACCGGGCACACCAGCTGGGGCGACGTTTCCGAAAGGGCACTGCGACGCCTGCCCACCGCAACGCACCCGCGCTGGGCGCTGGTGGGCGCCTGGATGTACGCCCGCGTCGAAGGCTCGGCGTCACCACGCTGAAACACAACTGCGACTTCCGGCAAGCTTTGGAATAGACGCAGCGCACACTTTTCTTGCAAGCCTCACGTGCTTCTGCCTATCGTGATCCCAGCCGGAGCTGGGGGCGGGGGAACGCATGACGTTGCGTGCGGCACTGTTTTTTCTGGTCACGCACGCGCTCGTCATTGCCTTTGTCGGCCCGCAGGACCCGGTCGGCTCCTACCTGATGCTGATCACCGCCCCGCTGCTGGCTGCACTGGCCTGCGTGCGGCGCGCTCGTGACAGCCGCCAGGCAGCCTGCAAATGGCGGACGCTGGGCGCTGCCGTGGGCCTGTTCTCGCTGGCCCTGCTGGCCCTGCTGTACCGCAATGTGGCCAGCCTCGATCCTGCGCAGATGACCGTGTCTTCGCTGATCCTGTACGTGTTCTACCGGATTCCCCTGACCTACGTGGCCGCCAGCCCGGGCGGCGGCAACCGCTACATCCGCGCGGTGGACCTGCTGATCATCGCGTTGCTGTGGCTGTTGTACTACGGGCACACGCGGGCGATGGCGCACTTCAACACCGCATTGTGGACGCAGTGCCTGAACGCCATGAGCAGCGTACAGAACAGCCTGGTGTTCTGCTTCGCGCTGATCCGTTTCCTGGCCGAGGACAATCCCGACCGCCGCGATTTTTTCCGGACACTTGCGATCTACGCGCTGGGCTACTTCCTGCTGGCGTTCTACATCAACACCTATCAACCGCAGCTGCCCGACGGCAACTGGGGGGACCTGCTGATCAGCGGGCTGTTCGTGGTGCTGGCCATCATGGCCGGCAGCAAGCGCCGCTATCCGGCGGTGGAGGTATCGCGCAGCCTGCGCCGCATCGTCGACGCCGGCGTGCCGTTGATGCTGCCCTTGCTGCTGATGATGGTGGCGCTGCTGGTCGCGCGCCTGCAGCCCACCCTGGCCACGGTGGGCTTCATTGGTGCCATGCTCGGCTATGCCCTGCGCAGCGTGCTGAGCCAGGTGGAGATCCAGCGCCAGCGCGATGAGCTGGAAACACTGGCGCGGCGTGACCCGTTGACCGGTCTGGGCAACCGCCGCAGCTTCGACGAATCACTCGGCAGTGCCCGTGGCCGCGCGCACCGCCAGGGACTCGGGCTGGCGGTACTGATGATCGACATCGACCACTTCAAACGGCTCAATGACACCTACGGCCACCCGGAAGGCGATCGTCGCCTGCAGTCGGTGGCTGCCATCCTTGATGGCTGCCTGCAACGGGGTGACGATCTGCTGGCCCGCTATGGCGGCGAAGAGTTCATCGCCGCCCTGCCCTCGCCCGATGCCGCCCACGCCCAGGGCCTGGGCGAACGGCTGCGCGCTTCGGTCGAAGCCGCAGCCCTGCCCGCCCCTGAAGCCACCGTCACCATCAGCATCGGCGTGGCCTGGCAGGCACCGGGCGAAGACCGCGATCCGCGCGACCTGGTCGAACGCGCCGACCAGGCCCTGTATCGCGCCAAGCATGCCGGCCGCAACTGCGTACGCGGCGACACCGGCACCACGGAAGACTGGTCCGGGCGCCGCGTCTAGACCGCGTGCAGCGCCGCCGCTCCATGCCGATGCCCGGCCCCGCCCTGCACGCGGAAGCTGGCCACGGTCTGCAGCAGCTGCGCCGACTGTTCTTCCATGCTGCGCGCCGCCGCCGACGCCTCCTCGACCAGGGCCGCGTTCTGCTGGGTGCCCTGATCGATCAGGTCGACCGCATGATTCATCTGCTGGATGTCGTCGCTCTGCTGCTGCGAGGCAGTGCTGATTTCGGTCATCAGGTCACTGACCCGGCGCACGTTGGTCACGATTTCATCCATGGTGCGGCCCGCGCTCTCAACCTGCGCCGTGCCGGCGCCCACATTGGCAACCGACTCATCGATCAGGTGCTTGATCTCCTTGGCTGCGCTGGCCGAACGCTGCGACAGCTCGCGGATCTCGGTTGCAACCACGGCGAAGCCACGGCCATGTTCACCGGCACGCGCAGCCTCCACCGCTGCGTTCAGCGCGAGAATGTTGGTCTGGAAGGCGATGCCGTCGATCACCCCGATGATGTCGACGATGCGCCGCGACGAGGCATTGATCACCGCCATCGTCTCGACCACCTCATGCACCACATTGCCGCCTCGCGCGGCGACGTCGGCCGCTCCACCGGCCAGCTGGCTGGCCTGGCGCGCGTTGGTGGCCGTGCGCTGCACGGTCTCGGCCAGTCCCTTCATCGACACGGCGGTTTCCTCCAGCGAGGCCGCCTGCTGCTCGGTGCGCTGCGAGAGGTCGCTGTTGCCCTGTGCGATTTCAGTCGCGCCGACTGCGATGGTGTCCGCAGCGAACTTGATCTGGCCGATGATGGCCGCCATCGCCTCGACCAGCGAATTCACGCCTTCGCACAGTTCGGCGATCGACCCGTTCTTGTCGGCGGTGGCCACGCGCTGGGTCAGGTCGCCCTGCTTGGCGGCAGCCACCACCTCGCGGGTCTGCGCCACGGCGCGCTGCATGGCCTGGTTCTCATGCACCTGCGCGGTGATGTCGGTGGCGTACTTGACGACCTTGAACGGCTTGCCGTTGAGGTCCAGGATCGGGTTGTAGGATGCCTGGATCCAGACCTCGCGCCCGCCCTTGCCCAGGCGCCGATACTGCCCGGCGTCATACTCGCCACGCCCGAGTTTCTCCCAGAACTGGCGATATTCGACGCTGCTGCGATGCTCGGGCTCGACAAACAACGAATGGTGCTGCCCGCGCACCTCGTCCAGGCTGTAGCCGGTGGCGGCCAGGAAATTGTCATTGGCCGACAGGATGCGGCCATCCATGCTGAACTCGATCACCGCCTGCGACTTGGCGATCGCGGCCAGTTGCCCCGCCGAGTCGGCCGCCTGCAGCTTCTGCGCGGTGATGTCGGTCGCGAACTTGACCACCTTGTACGGCCGCCCCTGGCGGTCCAGCACCGGGTTGTACGAGGCCTGGATCCAGATCTCGCGCTGGCCCTTGCCGAAGCGGCGGTACTGTCCGGCGTCATATTCGCCGCGCCCCAAGCGCGCCCAGAAGTCGCGGTATTCAGCGCTGCGCGCCTGCTCGGGGTCGACGAACAGGGAATGATGCCCGCCCTGGATCTCCTCCAGCCGGTAGCCCATCGCCTGCAGGAAATTGTCATTGGCCTGCAGGATGGTGCCGTCGAGCGCGAACTCGATGACGGCCTGCACGCGATGCAGCGCGGCCACCTGCGCTTCCAGCTCGGTGCGGTCGGTCACCGCCTTCTCTGTGCGGGTGCGTTGCTGCGGCGCCAGTGCGCCAAGCAGCGCACGCCACGGCGACCAACGGGTATGCAGCTCGGCCGGCGCCTGCGCGCCCGCCGTGAAGCCTGGAATGAGCATTGTCTGATCCTCGGTGTCCGGTAAGCGGTTGTGACCCGACGGGCGGGACGCCCGGCGGCAACATCAGTTGCCAGGGACTACAGGTGCCAACCGGCACCTCTCGAGCGACTGCCAAGAACGTCTGCTGCGGCTGCGATCGGCATCTAGGAGCGGCGGAACACACTGCGTGGACCGCCCATCGGGGGCAGTCTGGGGTCCTGCGGCGGGTGACTGGAGCGGGATCCAGAGGGAGTATCGGCGATGCCGTCGGCCGCTTTAGCGGGATTCCGCGACGTCCGTCGCAACTCCGTGCATTGCAGCCGGAATGCGGTAGACGACTGCCGTGTACTTCACGCCCTGCTCACGTGCCACCGCCTGCCCGCCGAGGGACTCAGCCAGTGAACGGCTGGACCGGTTCCGTTCCGCCACCGGGTAGCGGAACGCCGCACAGCGCAGGCGCTCGGAGGCCGCCGACCACACCGCCGCCACTGCTTCGCGGCCATAGCCGTGCCCATGCATCACTTCTGCGATCCAGATGCCCAGCTCGGGTTCTGCTTCCCCGGCTCGATGCAGGCCTGCCAGGCCAAGGAATACATCATCCTCGCGCCTGCGGATCACGAACGTGATGTCGGACCCGTCGGCAATGGTGGGTAGCCACGTCTGCCAGACCGCAGCAAATGCCTCCTCCGACGGAGGCGGCTCGAAGGCCATGTAGCGGGTCAGCCCGGGTGTGATTCCCGCAAATGCCTCGTCGGCGTCACCGGGCGTGAATGGCCGGAGGTGCAGCCGCGGACTGTCGATGGTCCAGTCGTCGGATGTCATGTTCTGCATTGCCTGAGCGCTGAGTACAGCATCACTCAGCAGAAGGATGCAGCTCAAGGCAGAAAGGTTTACATGACCAACGCGGGATTCCCCAGCCGGAGAAAATGACCAGCATGAAGGTCCCGCAGGACGCTTATCGACATGGAGATCGCATGTTCCCTCGCTTTGCCAGCCTTCTCTTCCTGGCCGTGTGCAGCAGCAGCGCGCTGGCCAACGACACCGCCTATCGACCGGCGTTCCACCCGGACCAGCTGAAGGGACCGCCCGCAGGACGCCCGAACGAAGTACTGGTACTGGGCAGCCCGCACCTGTCCAGCCTGCCGGAGACCTTCACGCCGGCGATGCTGGAACCTCTGCTGCAGCGCCTGGAAGCCTGGCGGCCCACCGCGATCGCAGTGGAGAACCTGTCCGGCCTGCAGTGTGACTTCATGCGCCGCAATCCAGCCCGATACGCGGAGAGCGTAGCGGACTACTGCGTCGATCCGGCCCCGGCGCAGGCCGCCACCGGCCTGGACGTGCCCAGCGCGAACGTGGAGATGGAACGCCTGCTTGCGGAATGGCCGAAGGCGCCAACCGCTGCCCAGCGACGCCGATTGGCCGCAGTCTTCCTGGCCGCGGGCGAAAGCAGCTCGGCAGTCGTCCAATGGCTGCGGCTGCCCAGGGAAGAGCGACGTGCTTCGGACAGCCTGACGCCGGAGCTGGTGCGGTTCCTCGACACGCGCATGACCCGCCGCAACGAGGCCGGCCTGGTGGCCGGCGTCCTTGCCGCACGCCTGGGGCTGGAGCGCCTGTGGTCGGTCGACGACCACACTGCGGATTCGCCAACACCGGAATCGCAGCAGAAGGCCTACGCTGCCGCCATACGCGGTGCCTGGGACAATTCCTTCGTCAAAGCGCGCAGGGCGGCCGATGAACGGCTCGAAGCCAATCTTGACCAAGCGGATGGGTTGCTCGCGATGTATCGCGCCTACAACGCACCCGAGGCCGTGATGGCGGCCTTCAACAGCGATTTCGGCGCGACGCTCGTCGAACCCTCGCCGGAAGGCTTCGGCCGCAACTACGTGGGCTACTGGGAAACCCGCAACCTGCGCATGGTCGCCAACATGCGCGACATACTGGGCCAGCATCCAGGCACCCGCATGCTGACCATCGTCGGTGCCTCGCACAAGGGCTACTACGAGGCTTACCTCAACCTGATGCACGACGTGCAGCTGGTCAGTTCGGATGAAGTTCTGCGCTGACGCAACATGACATGGGGGATGCGGTGACCATCCACCGCATCACTCCACCGCGTTCCTGCCCGCCCGCCAGAGCACGATGCAGGCGGCACCGATGCAGGACAGCGTGAATACCAGCAGGGCGACCGCGCCGCCCTGCAGCACCGGCAGCAGGGCCTGCGCGTGCAGGTCGCCGCGCAGCTGTTCCGCACGCAGGCAGGCGGCCAGGGCCAGGCACCAACCGACCAGGGCCGGGGCGAAGGCACGCACCGTCACCGGGTTGCAGACATTCATGGGATCACCTGTACGAGGGGAAGTGCACGGAGTATTCGCGCACGCCCTCTCACAGGCTGAGATCAGCCCTCGATCGGGTCGATGTCGTCGCTCGGCAGCTCACTGGCCTCGCCCTGCACCTGTACGTTGTTGCGACCCATTGCCTTGGCCCGGTAGCACTGGGCATCAGCCGCCGCTACAGCCTGGTCCACGCTCATCCCGCCCGCCAATGGCGCGATACCGATGCTGGCGCCCACATGCAGGCGATCCCGGTCCCACGGAATCGACAGCGATGCCAGGGTGTGCAGCAGTTCACCGCCGATGCGCGCTGCACGACGCGGTGTGCAGCCGGACAGGATCACCGCGAATTCGTCGCCGCCCAGCCGCGCCACCACGTCCGAATCGCGCACGCCGTGGCGCAGCACGCTGGCCACCGCCCACAGCACGGCATCGCCGGCCAGATGGCCCCAGGTATCGTTGACCGGCTTGAAGCGGTCCAGGTCGATGTACATCAACGAGGCGGCCTGGCCGGTACGCTCGACGCGGGTGATCGCCTGCTGCAGATGCACTTCGAAGCCGCGGCGGTTGCTCAGCTCGGTCAGCGGATCGATCTCGGCCAGATGGCGCGCCTCGCGCTGGCGCGCGCGCTGCTGGGTGTCGTCGCGCAGCACCCACACTGCGCCCCGTACATGACCTTCATCATCACGCAGCCAGGCACGGGTCAGGTCAACCGGAATCGTGGCTGTGCCCAGGCGCAGCAACAGGTCAGCGTGCAGGTCCACTGCGTTGCTTTCCGGGTCCAGCAGCACGGAGACATCCAGCACTGAACCGGGTGCATACTCAGTGGTCAGTGCCAGCACATCCTGCACCTTGTGCCCGGCCAGCGACAGCGCGCCATCACCGGCCAGGGTGCGCACCGCGGCGGCATTGGCGTAGTCGATGCGACCATCCAGGCTGACACTGAGCACCAGGTCGGCCACCGCATCAAGCGTGATACGGCTGCGCTGCTCGCTCTCGAACAGGCGCTGCTCGCTGCTGCGCTGGGCGCTGATGTCCTGGATCTGCGACACGAAATGCAGCGGCTCGCCGTGCTCGGTGCGCACCAGCGACACCGACAGCCGTGCCCAGATCACCTTGCCGTCGCGATCGAGATAACGTTTTTCCAGGTGGTAGTGGCTGCGCCGCCCGGCCAGCAGGTCCTGCACCAGGGCCAGGTCGGTCTGCAGGTCGTCGGGGTGGGTCAAGCGCTGGAAATCAACCTGCAGCAGTTCTTCGCGGGGGTAGCCCAGGATCCGGCACAGTGCGTCATTGACGTCCAGCCAGCGCCCTTCCAGCGACACCAGCGCCATGCCCAGCGCCGCCGACGTGAACGCACCGGCGAATTTCTCTGCCGACAGGCGTGCTTCGGCACGCGCCTGCAGGATCTCGGTAATGTCGATGGACATGCCGACATAACCGATCCGCGCGCCGCCGGCACCATCCATGCGGCTGATCGACAGGCGCACCTGGCGTGGCTGGCCATCCTTGCGCCGCAGTGTCCACTGCCGGGAATAGGTCTGCTCATCGGCGCGAGCGCTGAGTGCTTCAAACGCGCCCGGCAGGCTTCCGTCCGCAGCCGCCAGCGGACGCAGCCAGGCCGCCAGCTCGTCCGGATCGTGGAAATCACCCAGTCGCCGCTGGCCGACCACTTCTTCGGCGCTGTATCCCAGCAGGCGTTCCGCGCCGGTATTGAACAAGGTAATGGTGCCTTCGGTATCGGTCGCGATCACCGCCACCTCGTCGGATGCGTCGACCACGGCCTGCAATCGCTGCCGGCTCTCGGCCGCATCCTGTCGCACCTGCTGCAGCTCGGTCACGTCGGCGTGTGCACCGGCCATCCACAGCGGTCGTCCCTGCCCGTCCCATTCGAACACGCGGCCACGGTCGTGGATCCATATCCACTGGCCATTCTTGTGCCGCATGCGCAGCAGGCAGACATAGTTGTCGCTGCGGCCTTCGAAATGGTCCTCCAGTGCCGCATCGGACAGGACGATGTCGTCGGGGTGGACCAGCTTCAGGAACGTCTTCTGGCACACCGGCTCCAGCTCTTCCAGGCGATAGCCGACGATCTCCGCCCAGCGCGCATTGACCCGCATTTCGCCGGTCTGCACGTTCCATTCCCAGGTGCCGGCTGCGGTGCCGTCGATGATCATCGCCAGGCGACGGCGCTCCTCGGCCAGCTCCTGCAGGCGCCGTTCGAGCAGCCCGTTGCCGTTGCTTCCCTGGCCCGCCATCAACCCGCCCCGCGGCCCGCACAGGCGGGCAGTGGCCGCAGCACAACGCTGCAGCCCTCAACGAAGACAACGGGTCCTGCTGGCGTCATGGCCCTCCCCAGCGACAGCGGGGTGGCCGAACGCCTCCCCTCAAGCGCAAGTGTGCGCAATCACGGGGAAAACCGACAAGTCCCTCACCACGAATCAAGCGTGACGGGGGACACGGTCCTCAACTGCGCTTGGCGCGGGCGAAGGCCTCGGCCAGGGCATTGTTGGCCGGGGGCGCGGACACGGCGGGACGGCCACCATTGCCCTGGCCCCGGTTCGGCCCGCGGTTCGGGCCGCCTGCGTCGCGGCGCGGCCCCTGCCCGCGCTCATCGCGCTGGCCCGAGCGGCTGGTGGCCTGCCCGGGGGTGTCGTCCAAGCGCCGGGTCAGGGCGATGCGCTTGCGCGCCACGTCCACCTCCAGCACCTTCACCTTGACGATATCGCCGGCCTTGACCACGTCGCGCGGATCCTTCACGAACGTATCGGAGAGCGCCGAAATGTGGATCAGGCCGTCCTGGTGCACGCCGATATCGACGAAGGCACCAAAGGCCGCCACGTTGCTCACCACGCCTTCCAGCACCATGCCCTCGCGCAGGTCCTTGATGTCCTCGACACCCTCGGCGAAGCGCGCCGCCTTGAACTCCGGACGCGGATCGCGGCCCGGCTTTTCCAGTTCCTTCAGGATGTCGCGAACGGTCGGCACGCCGAAGGTGTCGTCGGTGAACTGTTCTGCTTTCAGGCCACGCAGGAAGCTGCCATCACCGATCAGCGCCTTGATCGGGCGCGCGGTGCTGGCAACGATGCGCTCGACCACCGGATAGGCCTCCGGATGCACCGCCGAGGCGTCCAACGGCTGATCACCGTCGGCGATGCGCAGGAAGCCGGCGCACTGCTCGAAGGTCTTCTCGCCCAGGCGCGCAACCTTCAGCAGGTCTTTGCGACGCTTGAACGGGCCGTTGTCGTCACGATGGCGCACGATGTTCTCGGCCACCGTGGCCGACAGGCCGGACACCCGCGACAGCAGCGCGGCAGACGCGGTGTTCACGTACACGCCGACCGCGTTCACGCAGTCCTCCACGCGCGCGTCCAACGCCCGGGCCAGACGGTACTGATCCACGTCGTGCTGGTACTGGCCGACACCGATCGCCTTGGGTTCGATCTTGACCAGTTCGGCCAGCGGGTCCTGCAGGCGGCGGGCGATCGATACCGCGCCACGCAGCGACACATCCAGGCCCGGAAACTCCTTGGCCGCAAACTCGGAGGCCGAGTACACCGAGGCACCGGCCTCGCTCACCACCACCTTCTGCAGCTTCGGGTTGCCAGCGGCCTTGATCGCTTCACCGGCCAGCTTGTCGGTTTCGCGGCTGGCGGTGCCGTTGCCGATCGCGATCAGCTCCACGTTGTGCTTGGCGCACAGCTGCTTGATGGTCTGCAGCGACTGGTCCCACTGGCGGCGCGGCTCATGTGGGTAGATGGTATCGGTGGCGACCAGCTTGCCGGTGGCATCGACCACGGCAATCTTGCAGCCGGTCCGGATGCCCGGGTCCAGGCCGAGCACGGTCTTCGGGCCGGCCGGTGCCGCCAGCAGCAGGTCCTTCAGGTTGTCGCCGAACACCGCGATGGCTTCGGCCTCGGCCTTTTCGCGGGCCTGGTTGAACAGGTCCAGCAGCAGATGGGTATGCAGCTTGGCGCGCCAGGTCAGGCGGCAGGCGTCCAGCAGCCAGCGGTCGGCGGCACGGCCCTGGTCGGCAATGCCGGCCTTGCGCGCCACGCGCCCTTCGGCGTACTGGTGGCCAGCCTCGGCATCACTGCCCGGGTCCAGCTCCAGGAACAGGATCTCCTCGCGGCGCGCGCGGAACAGCGCCAGCAAGCGGTGCGAGGGAATCTTCGCCAGCGACTCGGCGTGTTCAAAATAATCGCGGTACTTGGCACCTTCGGTTTCCTTGCCCTCGGCCACGCGGGCACGGATCACGCCGGATTCGCCGAGCCAGGTACGCAGTTCGCCGACCAGCGCAGCGTCTTCGCCCCAGCGCTCCATCAGGATCGCACGCGCGCCTTCCAGCGCAGCCTTGGTGTCGGCTACGCCCTTGTCGGTGTCGACGAAGGTGGCCGCGAACGTCTGCGGGTCCTGCGTCGGGTCAGCCAGCAGGCCATCGGCCAGCGGCTCCAGACCGGCCTCGCGGGCGATCTGGGCGCGGGTGCGGCGCTTGGGCTTGTACGGCAGGTACAGGTCTTCCAGGCGGCTCTTGGTGTCGGCGGCGAGGATGTCGTTGCGCAGTTCGTCGCTGAGCTTGCCCTGCTCGCCGATGCTGGCCAGCACCGCCGCGCGGCGGTCTTCAAGCTCGCGCAGGTAGGTCAGGCGCACTTCCAGGTTGCGCAGCTGGGTGTCGTCCAGGCCCCCGGTCACTTCCTTGCGGTAGCGCGCGATGAACGGAACGCTGGCGCCCTCGTCGAGCAGGCCGACCGCGGCGCGTACCTGGGCGGACTGGGCACCGATCTCATCGGCGATGGTCTGGGCGATCTGCTGGGCGAGCGCGCTCTGTGCGTTCTTGGCGTCGTGCATTGCTTCAGGTCTGTGCCGCGTTTCGGGAAGACCCCATTCTGGCAACCCACGACGGAGCCGGACAAGGCATTGACAGGGGGCGAGGTTCAGCGGCGGGGCCGGATTGGACGCCGGCATCCTGGCAAGAAGAGGGCTCGGACTGGCCCTGGGCTGGGATGCCGGCGCGGGCGCGCGATGGTGGCGCGCCCTGCCGCGTGTTGCGGAGGTCAGCGGTAGTGGCGGGCGGCGCGCTGCATGACGATCTCGTCACGCATGCCTTCCAGGGCCATCAGGCGGACCTTGCCGACACCCTGCAGTTCCATGAACCGCTCCGTGTAGAACTCCGGCCCCAGCGCGGTGTCGGCGCGGGATTTGCTGAAGCCGTAGGGCACCACGCCCTTCTCGCCATCCTTGCTACCACCGACATAAAGAACGATTGCCATGTGATGTATTCCTCCAAATTGCTACTGCGT
The DNA here is from genome assembly GCF_029841665.1 of Stenotrophomonas sp. GD03819. NCBI lineage: Bacteria > Pseudomonadati > Pseudomonadota > Gammaproteobacteria > Lysobacterales > Lysobacteraceae > Stenotrophomonas > Stenotrophomonas sp. GD03819. The sequence continues at coordinate 258 of NZ_JAOCEW010000021.1, read as the reverse complement.
ACTGCACTCGATGAGCGATGCTGCGAGCTCATCGAGGGAGAGCTTACCGCGTCGAACCTGACTGGAACGTCACGAAGGCTAATGACGATCGGTTGCATGCAGATGACGGCGGGATCGCAGCAGAATGCTTACGGATCCTTAACTTCCGGCTAACGAATCGTGGGGGATTCCTGCCAACGGCGCAGCCCCTCGTGGGTGGTTTGGTTGGTCGCGGAAAGCCGGTTTCCTGTGGGCTGGCCGGGAGGGTGGGTAGGCCGG
>NZ_JAOCEW010000020.1:0-96561 GCF_029841665.1 Stenotrophomonas sp. GD03819 | reverse complement strand
TCCCGCAACCGGACCCACCTCGCCATCCCACGGAATGCACGCTGTTGCTGTTGCCGTTGCTGTTGCTTCGGCTGTTGCTTCGGCCGTTGCTTCGGCGGGTGCAGGGCGCAGCCCTGCAAAACACCCCTACTCCTGCGGATCGCGGGTGATGTGGATATCCGTCGGGGTCGACAGCGGAATGTTCCGCTCGGCCAGGATCTGCAGCAGGCTGAAGTACAGATCGCTGCGGGTCGCATACACCTGCCGCGGGCTGGCTACGTACGCGAAGCTGTTGATGGTGATCTGGCCACCGGCAATGCTGTCGATGTAGACCGTCGGTGCCGGCTGATTCAGCACGTTGGTGTGCGCGGTGTACGCATCCAGCAGCGCCTGCCGCAGGTTGCCGACATCGGTGCTGGGCGGCACCGCGAACTGGATCTGGATGCGGCCCTGGTTGTTGCCCATCGTCATGTTGCGCACGGTCTTGGTGACCAGCTCGGAGTTGGGCACGATCAGCGTCGACTTGTCGCCCACCTGGATCTCGGTCGAACGCAGGCTGATGCGGCGGATGTCGCCTTCCTGATCACCCAGCTTCACCCAGTCACCGATCTTCACCGGGCGCTCGGCCAGCAGGATCAGGCCGGAGACGAAGTTCTGGGTGATCACCTGCAGGCCGAAACCAATACCCACCGACAGCGCGCTGACCAGCAGTGCCAGCTTGCTCAGCTGCAGTCCCATCGCGCTCAGGGCCCAGATCACCGCGATGATGATGCCGACGTAACGGGCGACGGTGCTGACCGAATTGCGTGCGCCCAGATCCAGTTCGGTCTTGGGCAGGTAGGTGTCGGTCAGCCAGCGCTGCACCAGCTGGGTGATCGCTAGGCCGGCCAGCAGCGCCAGTACCGCCATCACGATCCCTGCCGGTGCCAGCCTGGTACCACCGATATCGAAGCCGGTCGTGAACAGAGAAGTGAATCGGTCCACTACTGCGCCGATGTTGCCGAACGGTGCCACCAGGGCAAGCAGCGTGAGCAGCACAACCACGGTACGCAGCGCCGCCGACAGCAGCACGCCGGCCTGCTCCAGGCGCGACACGCTCAGGCCGGTGCTGAGCAGGATGGTCTGGCCCACCTTGCTGTCCGCGTTGAGCATCCACGTGCTCAGGTCATCAACGAACTTGAACAGCAGGGTCGCTGCCAGCACCACGATGCTGCCGCCGATCAGCTGCTGGTTCACGAACTTGGCGAAGTTCAGGTAGCCCAGCAACGTCGCGACGATGGCGGCCACCACCGCGACGTTGCCCGCCACGCGTGCCAATACCAGCCAGCTGCTGCGGCGCACCGGCGTGGCCGCGCCCACGCCATCGGCCTGTGCCTCCAGCTTGGCCTCGGCCTCGGCGGTCTGCCGGCGATGCAGGCGTGCCAGGGTCACCAGCATGGCCATGATCAGGCCCAGGTAGGTCAGGGCAATCAGGCCATCCAGCGCCACCGTGGTGACATCGCTGGTGCGCGTGGCCTGGTCGAGGGCCATCAGCACCGTGCTCAGCCAGGCCAGCGCCGCCGCGCCCCACGCGTACTTGCGCAGCTTCAGCGCGGCGGTGTCGTCCAGGTTCAACAGCCGCCATGACGGGCGCTTGGGCACCAGCATGCAGGCGCTGAGTGCAGCGATGAAGGCGGCGCGGAAGGTGGCCGTCTCCAGGCCGTCGGCCACCACCTGCAGGCGCGGCGCGATGGCATCGATGGCGTCCAGCGCCGCCATCAGCACCACCACGGCATAGCCGGGCAGCAACGTGCCGACCAGCAACAACCACATGGCCAGGCCGGAACGGCGCAGGCGTCCATCAGGCGCACGATCGGACGCGGCGAACTGCCGCCCCAAGCGGCGCAGCCACAGCCGCAGCGGGAACATCATCACCAGCGCGGCGATCAGGCCCAGCAACGGCGTGCCCCAGCCATTGGCCCGGACGCCGGCAACGAACGTATCGTGCCCCTGCTCGGCCAACGGCGCGACGCGTGCGATATCGATGGGCAGGCGCTCGGCCACCTTGCTCCACAGTGCCGGAGACAACGGCGAGGCGACCTTCTTCCCCATGTCTTCGGCGCGCTGCGCAGTGCGCTGCTGGTCAATGTCGGCTGCCAGCTGCTGGGCACGCACGGCACTGGTCTTGGCCTGCGCCACCGATGCGGCCAGGCCGTCGCGCTGCTTGTTGATCGTGCGCCGTTGCGCCGCCAGTTCGGGCGGCTCGGTGGTGCCCTCGGCAGGCGTGCCCAGCTGCGCCAGCTGTTCGTCGAGACGGTCCAGCTGCGGCTGCAGCGACTTCTCCAGCGCCTCGGCGTCACGCCGGGCCTTCGAAGCGTCCTCGGACAGCATGGCCAATGTTTCGATGGCCGCGGCATCACCACGCTTGCGGTCGACTTCCTTCAGCTTCGCATCGATATCCGCCAGCTGCTGCTTCGGCGTGGGGTCTTCATCCTGTGCCAGCACCGGCGCGGACAGCAGGAGGGCGGTGCACAGCATCAGGACCCACCAGGGGCCCCGTGCACGGATCGATCGCAGGAAAGAAGACACGCCAGCCACACCGGTTCGCGCGGACCACCGCGCCTGCGCGCGACTATACGGCACAGGCGGTAAAGGGCGGATGGGCGACGCGCAGCAGTATCAGTACTTCAGGCGCAGCTCTTCCACGGTCGGCTGCTGCAGCGCGTACCAGTCCTGGAACTCTTCCTCGGTGATCTCATCGGGCGCGTACACCGCCACCGGATGCCAGTCGTGGTCGGTCGGCAGCGGCTGGCGCGGGCCGGCACGCAGGCTGTAGGACACGCCCTCGTAGTCGACCAGATCATCGACCTGCGGCCACTGTTCGCGTGCGAACGCGGATTCACTCTTCAACAGGATCACCTGGTACATCGGCACCTCCACTTCGGTTGGATCAGGAAAACACGGCGCTGGCTGCAGGATACCGCCGCGCCGGTGACAACGGGCACGCCGCAGCGGCGACGGAACGTTCTGGACACGGCCATCGCCCCGGCTTCACCCGCCCATGGCAAGGCCATCGGCATCGTGGAGGCCCACCCCTGCCACGACCGCCGATGACCGAGCACCCGCCGCTGAAGACCGTTGCCGACCTCAAGCTGCCCCGCTACCTGGGCACCTGGTACGAGATCGCACGCCTGCCAATGCGCCATGAACCGGAAGGCTGCACCGACGTGTCGGCGCACTACACCCTGCTCGACAACGGCAACGTCGGTGTCACCAACCGCTGCCGCATGGACGGCGAGATAGAAGAGGCCACCGGCGAGGCCTGCGCGATCGACAACGACAGCGCGCGCCTGGAGGTCAGTTTCCTGCCCAAGGGCCTGCGCTGGCTGCCGTTCGCCAAGGGCGACTACTGGGTGATCCAGGTCGCCCCGGACTACAGCGTCGCGCTGGTCGGCAGCCCGGACCGCAAGTACCTGTGGCTGCTGGCCCGCGAACCGCAGCTGGACGCCACCGTGCAGGACCATTATCTGGCGTCCGCGCGCCTGCAGGGCTTCGATCTGTCCGAACTGATCCAGACCCCGCATACCGGCCAGCCCACGGCCTGAGCCGCACACAACCATGGACCTGAAAAGTGGCTACCCGTGGTGGGCGGTGCGCAACGGCCTGACCCACGCCTTCCCGCCGCTGCAGCAGGACCTGCGCTGCGACGTACTGGTGGTGGGCGGCGGCATCACCGGTGCACTGATTGCCGACGAGCTGTCCCGGCATGGCCACGACGTGGCGGTGATCGAGCAGCGCGACATCGGCTGGGGCAGCACCGCTGCCAGCACCGCGCTGCTGCAGTACGAGATCGATACCCATCTGCTGGAACTGGCCCAGCGCTACGGCCGGGACGCCGCCGCGCTGGCCTACCGTGCGTGTGCCGAGGCCATTCCGGCCCTGGGCGACGTGGCGCGCGGGTTGAAGGATGTGGATTTCCAGCGCATGGACAGCCTCTATCTGGCCAGCCGCCACCGCGACGTGCCGCGCCTGATGGCCGAGGGCGATGCCCGTCGCGGCATCGGCCTGGATGCCCGCTGGCTGGGCCCGGAGGCACTGCGGGAACGTTTCGACGTTGAGGCCGGCGGCGCCCTGCTGACCCGGCAGGCGGCCCGGGTTGATCCGTATCGGCTGACCTATGCGCTACTGCAGCGCCTGCGTCGGCGCGGCGCCCATGTGCATGACCGCACCGTACTGCACAGCCTCGATGCTACCGCGCGCGGGGTGACCGCCCGTACCGAAGCCGGTGCCACCATCCGCGCACGCCACGTGGTGCTGGCCATGGGCTATGCCAACCAGCGCTGGCTCAAGCAACGGGTCGCACGCAACCGCAGCAGCTACGCCTTCATCACCGATCCCATCGATGCGGACGTGCTCGGCCGGCTGCGCAACACGATGGTGTGGGAAAGCGCCCGCCCCTACCTGTACCTGCGCGCCACCGGCGACCAGCGCCTGCTGGTGGGCGGGCTGGACGACGCCATCGACATCCCCGCCCGCCGCGACCGGCGCGTTCAGAGCAAGGCCGACCAGCTGATGAAGCAGCTGCGGCACTGGTTCCCACGGCTGGACCCGGTGCCGGCCTTCTCCTGGGCCGGCACCTTCGCCGAGACCGCCGATGGCCTGCCGTTCTTCGGCCCGCACGAACAATGGGGCCCGCGGGTGCACTTCGCCATGGCCTACGGTGGCAACGGCATCACCTATTCGATGATCGGCGCGCAGCTGCTGCGGGCCCGGATCGAGCGGCGCACGCATGCGCTGGAGGGGCTGTTCGGGTTCGGCCGGTTGTAGCCTGCAACCAAGCATGGCCTGGCTCTACCGTAAGCGGGCGCCGACAGGCATCATTCAAGCAACCCCTGCTAGCGTCGGCCTGTACCGCCGCGTGTTGCGTGGCCACCTGTCCGCTGGAGCGCCGTCATGATCCGCCCCCTGACCCTGCTGCTGTGCCTGGCCCTGCCGGGAACCGTGCTGGCCCAGTCCGCCGCAGGCGCCACCGCGCCGCAGGCTGCCGGCCTGGACCTGACGCTGCCGCAGGCGCCGATGCGCTACCTCAACGACCCGGCCCTGCAGCAGGACCCGCCGGGCACGTACTACGGCGACAAGAGCGGCCCGCGCGTGCACGACGACGCGAAGATCGCCGACGTGACCGACGACAAGGTCAAGGTGTCCGGCAGCTTCACCACCGGCATCGGCTATTCCAAGAACGGTGGCAACAGCCACTACAACGCCGCCACGCTGAACCTGAGCAAGAACTACACCACCGATGAAGGCAAGACCCACGGGGTCAACGTCAACATCCACGTGAGCGAAGGCAAGGGACCGGGCTTCTTCGGTCCGTATGGCGGCTATTACGGCCGCGGCCCGGGCTATTGGGACTACCCGCCGCCGTACGGCTGGTAAGCCAGCTCCTGTAGAGCCGAGCCCATGCTCGGCTACGGTTGGCCGCAAAGCCGAGCATGGGCTCGGCTCTACATGGGCAAACGTCAATCCAGCCAGCCATCGCGCTCGCTGTGCAGGATGCGGCCGTCATAACCGCTCAGGCGCACGTCCACCTTCTGGTTGCGTGCATTGCGGGCCTCCAGCGACCAGGTCGCACCATCGCGTTCCAGCGAATGGATCTCGCGCAGGCCATGCGCCTGTGCCCGTGCCAGCACCTGCTCGGTGGTCAGCAGCGCGCGGCCGCTGTGCTCGTCGAAGATCTCGCCGGTCTTCGGGTCCACGTAGACCTCGCTGAAGCGGCCATCGGCGCGGCTCACGTCGGCCTCCCACAGGCCATCATCGCGTTCGATCTCGTGGATCTGGGTGTAGCCGGCCTTGCGCAGGGTCTGTTCAACCTGGGCCATGCCCAGCGGCGCGGCCTGTACGGCCGGCGCGACGGTCAGCAGGGCAACAGTGGCGAGGGTGAGCGACTTCAACATGGGGGTTCTCCTGTTCGTGTTCGTGGCCGGACCATCCCGGCAACGCCACAATGCACCCCGTGGTTAACAGCGCCTTAGCCGGCACTGTTAGCCAGCTGTTAGTCACCCCCGGCACACTCACGCCTGTTCCTACAGCCCTCCCTGCGCCCCGATGCTCTCCACCCTGCCCTTGCTGCTGGCCCTGGCCAACGCTCCTACCGCCGCCGCGCCCGTCCAGGACCCGGCACAGCAGGTCGCGCGCCGTGCCGTGCAGCAGGGCCGCTACGTGCCATTGGAAAGCGTGGTGCGCGATGCACTCAAGCGCTTTCCGGGGCAGCTGCTGGAAGTGGAGCTGGACGATGGTGTCTACGAAGTGGAGATCCTGCGCGGCGACGGCGTGGTGGTGGAGCTGGACTATGATGCGCGCAGCGGAAAGCTGCTGAAGACGGAGCTCGACGACTGATGCGCATCCTGTTGGCCGAAGACGATGCCGCACTGGCACAGCGCCTGGTGCCCCTGCTGGAGCAGGCCGGCTACGTGGTGCATGTGGTTGCCGATGGCCGCCAGGCCGAGGAGATCGGTCAGATCGAGGACCTGCAGGCGGCCATCGTTGACCTCGGCCTGCCCGGGCTTGACGGATTGAGCGTGATCGAGCGCTGGCGCGGCAACGGCCGCGGCTTCCCGGTGCTGGTGCTGACCGCGCGCGGGCGCTGGCACGACAAGCTGGCCGGCTTTGATGCCGGTGCCGACGACTACCTGACCAAACCGTTCCAGGCCGACGAACTGGTGCTGCGCATGCGCGCCCTGATCCGCCGCAGCCATGGCCATGCCAGCCCGCGACTGCACTGCGGGCCGCTGCAGCTGGACGTCAACGCCGGCCGCTTCGAACTGGACGGACAGCCGCTGGCGCTGAGCCCGCAGGAGTTCCGCCTGCTCAGTTACTTCATCCACCACAGCGGCCAGGTGATCGGCCGTGATCGTCTGGGCGAGCAGGTGTTCGAAGGCGGCCACGACCCGGACTCCAACGCGCTGGACGTGCTGCTGGGTCGGGTCCGCCGCAAGCTCGGCATCGATCTGATCCAGACCGTGCGCGGCCAGGGCTGGCGGCTGGCCGCACCGTGAGCCGGCAATCCTCGCTGCGGCGGCGCCTGCTGCTGGCTGGCGGCGTCGGCCTGCTGCTGGTTTCGCTGCTGGCCAGCGCACTACTGGGCGAACTGTTCAAGCGCAGCGCGCGTGATCGGCTGGACCACGAACTGCAGCAGGACATGCTGACCCTGCTGGCGCAGGCCGAAGTGAACCCGGAAGGACAGCTGCGCCTGCGCCAGCAACCGAATGACGCGCGCTTCCAGCGGGTGTTCTCCGGTTCCTACTGGCAGATCGCCGGTGCCGATGGCCGCGTGCTGCTGCAGTCGCGCTCGTTGTGGGATGAAACGCTTCCCACCACCGTCACTGGCCCGGCCACGCGCAACCTGGCCGGGCCGCTGCAGCAATCCTTGCGCGCACGTGTGCAGCAGGTGCGCCTGCCACGTGCCAGTGAACCGTTCGTGGCCGTGGTCGCCACCGACCGCAGCGCGCTGGATGCCGATGTTGCCGCATTCCGGCAGCGCACCGCCATCGCGTTGGGTGTACTGGTCGCAGCGTGGCTGGCGGTGCTGGCCAGCCAGGTGCACTTCGGCCTGCGTCCGCTACACCGCCTCGGTGCACAGCTGGAACGGGTGCGGCGCGGCGACGCGCAACGCATCGACACGCAGGGACTGGGGGCAGAGGTCGCGCCACTGGGCGAAGAACTCAACGCGCTGCTGGAGCACCAGCAACGCATGGTCGCGCGCGCGCGCACCAGTGCACAGGACCTGGCGCATGCATTGAAAACCCCATTGAGCGTGCTGGCCACCGAGGCTGACGGCGACGGCGCGGACTGGCGGACCACCGTGCGCGAGCAGAACGCACGCATGCAGGCCAGTGTTGACCGTTACCTGGCGGCAGGGTTGGCCGCAGACCATCGCCAGCGCAGCGACGTTGCGACTGTCGCGCAGGCGCTATGCCGGTTGATGGCACGCGTGCATGGCGAACGCGGCATTGCGTTCACGGCCGCAGGTATCGATCCAGCGTTGCAGTTCGCCGGTGCCAGTGCAGATCTGGAAGAGATGCTGGGCAACCTGCTGGACAACGCCGGGCGGTGGGCGCGACAGCAGGTAGACATCACTGCGGACATCAGCGACGGACAGCTACGCATCGAAGTACGCGACGACGGCCCGGGCTTGGCCGCGGAGTCACTGTCACAGGTCACCCAGCGCGGTGTGCGGCTGGATGAGCGCGAGGGCAGCAGCGGGCTGGGCTTGGCAATCGTGGGCGATATCGCCGCCAGTTATGGCGGGCGCGTGGCGCTGGAGAATGCGCAGCCGGGCCTGCGCGCGACGTTGTGGTTGCCCGTGGCGTGACGCACCGCTGCGCTCGCCGGGCGCCGCCCGGCGCTACCGGTTCACCCGCACCCGGTAGGTGTCGACCTTGGTCGACACGCATCAAGCATCAACGGTGATGCATCCACCAGCAATCAATCGCGTCCAGCACGATGTGGATGATCAAACCGATGCCGAACAACCTGGTCTTCTTCGGCACGCACAACCCGGCATAGACCGCGATGGCCGGGGCCGTATGCAGTGGGTGGAAGCCGATGCTGCAGCGGTTCGGTGCGTAGATCGGGTCGGCCAGCAGGTGGTCCAGATCGATGATCCAGCCCAGCAGCATCAGCAACCACGCCGAGGCGAAGCGCTTGCGCCAGAACAGCCATGCCAGCAGGGCTGGCACGGCGGCATGCAGGAACAGGTGGAAGATCGCGCGCGCGCTCATCGCAACGGTAGCGCCGGGCAAGCCCGGCGCTGTCCATCAGACCAGAGGTTCGTCGGACAGGTAGGTGTAACCGGTCAGGCCGGCTTCCAGTGCCTCCGACAGCTCCTGCGCGCGTTCCGGCGACAGCTGCGCCTCGGCCACGCGCTGCGCGTAGGTCGCGCGCAGCTCATCCAGGCGGTAGCCCACGTAGTCCAGCATCACGTCGGTGGTGTCGCCGCGGCGCTGCTGGGTGATGGCGTAGCCATCGGCGTCGGCCAGCACTTCCACCGCGTCGGTATCGCCGAACAGGTTGTGGATGTCGCCCAGGATTTCCTGGTAGGCGCCGACCATGAAGAAGCCGATGCGGTAGCTCTCACCCGGCTTCATCTTGTGCAGCGGCAGCGAGCTGTCCAGGCTCTCGTTCTCGACATAGGTTTCCACCATGCCGTCCGAGTCGCAGGTCATGTCGGCGATGATGCCGCGGCGGTCCGGGGTTTCGTCCAGGCGCTCGATCGGCACGATCGGGAACACCTGGTCGATCGCCCACACGTCCGGGATCGATTCGAACACGCTGAAGTTGACGAAGTACTTGTCGACCAGGCGCTCGTTCAGTTCGTCCAGCACCGGGCGATGGCTCTTCTCGTCATAGCTCAGGCGCGCACGCACACCGTGGGCAATGGCGTAGAACAGATCGTCGATGCGCGCACGCTGCGGCAGGTCGATCTGGCCCAGCGCGTAGCTGGCCAGGCCTTCGGCATGGAAATGCTGCGCTTCCTGGAACAGCTCCACCGCCGGGCGCACGTCCAGTTCGTCGTGGATCTCGCGCAGGTGGCGGATCGCCGCCGGCTCGTCATCGTGCTGGTCCGGCACGCGGCCTTCCTGCGCCTCTTCCACTTCCGACACGTTGGCGATCAGCACCGCGTGGTGCGCGGTCATCGCGCGGCCGCACTCGGTCACGATGCGCGGCGGGGTCAGGCCGAACTCTTCGCAGGCATTGGCCAGCGGCTGCACGATGTTGCTGGCGTAGGAATGCAGGCCGTAGTTGATCGAGCAGAAGCTGCGCGAACGGGTGCCTTCATAGTCCACGCCCAGGCCACCACCCACGTCGACGTGGGTGATCTTCGCGCCCAGGCGCGACAGCTCCACGAAGTAGCGGGTGGCTTCGCGCATGCCGTTGGCGATGTCGCGCACGTTGGAGATCTGCGAGCCCATATGGAAGTGCAGCAGGTTCAGGCAGTCGGCGTACTCGGTGTCACGCAGCGACTTCCACAGGTCCAGCAGCTGGCGCGGCGACAGGCCGAACTTGGCCTTGTCGCCACCGCTGTTCTGCCACTTGCCGGCGCCCAGCGAGGCCAGGCGCATGCGCACGCCCAGGCCCGGCTTCACGTCCAGCGCCTTGGACTCTTCCAGCACCAGCTTCAGCTCGGACGGCTTCTCGATGACGATGAAGGTCTGCAGGCCCAGCTTGCGGCCGATCAGGGCCAGGCGGATGTACTCGCGGTCCTTGTAGCCATTGCAGACGATCAGGCCACCCGGACGCGACAGCGCCAGCACGGCCATCAGCTCGGGCTTGCTGCCCGCTTCCAGGCCGAAGCCCTCGCCGTGGTGGCTGGCCAGGGTGCCGGCCACGCCGCGGGTCTGGTTGACCTTGATCGGGTACACGGCGGTGTAGCCGCCGCTGTACTCCCAGTCCTGCTGGGCCTGGGCGAAGGCCGCCTGCAGCTTGCCCAGGCGCTGGCCGAGGATGTCCGGGAAGCGCACCAGCAGCGGCAGCTTGGCGCCCGCCGCGCGCGCCGCATCGACCACCTTGGGCAGCGACACCACCGGGCCGTCCGCCCCGGTCGGTCTCACCACCATGTGCCCGGCCTGATCCACGTCGAAGTAACCGTCCGCCCAATGCGGGATCGAGTAGGTCTTGCGGGCTTGGTCGAGGGACCAATCGGTCATTTCAGTCGGCCTTGTTGGCAATAAAAGGGGGGGCATGATAACGCCTATATGCCCACAGGTTCGTTATCATGCGCGCCCGCGCCCGTGACAGGTTTCAACCTGAACGGGCCGATCCGTCCGGATGTGGCATCTGTGCCACGCGGCCCCGCCCGCCAGCCCGGCTCCACCCCTCCGAACAGGACTGTTTTCCAATGACTGACAGCAACAACTGGTACATCGAACACTTCGAGCGCACCGGCTCGGCCATCGGCTACCGCATCACCGGCAAGCTGGACGAGGTGCAGTCGCCGTTCCAGAAGATCGAGATCTTCCAGACCACCGACTGGGGCAACCTGATGACCATCGACGGGGCCATCATGCTGACCAGCAAGGACAACTTCTTCTACCACGAGATGATCAGCCACCCGGTGCTGTTCACCCACGCCGCGCCCAAGCGCGTGGTGATCATCGGTGGCGGCGACTGCGGCACCCTGCGCGAAGTGCTCAAGCACACCGGCGTGGAGAGCGTGACCCAGTGCGATATCGACGAGCAGGTCACCGTGATGGCGCGCAAGCACTTCCCGGAACTGTGCGACTCCAACGACGACGCCCGCGCCGAGCTGCTGTTCGACGACGGCGTGGCCTACATGGCCAACTGCCCGGCCGGCAGCGTGGACGTGGTGATCGTGGACTCGACCGACCCGGTCGGCCCGGGCGAAGGCCTGTTCAACAAGGCCTTCTACGAGAGCTGCTTCAAGGCCCTGAAGGACGACGGCATCCTGGTGCAGCAGTCCGAGTCGCCGCTGATGCAGCTCGAGCTGATCAACGAAATGCGCACCGAGATGGGCAAGGCCGGCTTCGGTTCGTTCAAGACCCTGCCGTTCCCGCAGCCGTGCTACCCCACCGGCTGGTGGAGCGTGACCATGGCGCGCAAGGGCGACAGCAGCTTCGACTTCCGCCAGGCCGACTCGGCCGCCAAGACCTTCAACACCCTGTACTACACCGCCGCGCTGCATACCGGCGTACTGGTGACCCCGCCGTTCGTGCAGGCGGCATTGAAGGGTTGATCCAAACAAAAACCCGCGCTGGCGACAGCGCGGGTTTTTGCTTTCTGTAGAGCCGAGCCATGCTCGGCTGCATTTCGCGCAGAAGCAGCCGAGCATGGGCTCGGCTCTACAACATCCCCCGCGCGCGACCCGGCCGCGGTTCGCTCACAGCGCCCAGATACCCGCAATCACCGCCACCACCAGGCCCCACTTGATCACCTGGTAGGCCACCACGCTGCGCTCGCGCAGTGCCTTGGCCTTCAGGCGCACCTTGTAGACGCTGCCGAACGCCTTGTTGACGCCACCGGTCGGGTCACCCGGCAGGTTCGGCGAGGCACCGCCGGCCAGCAGCGTGGCCGCCACCGCACGATTGAACAGGCTCGGCAGGCCGAAGCGCAGCGGGCGGGCGATGTCGCAGAACAGGATCACCCGGTCATCGGGCGTCTCGTTGTGCGCGTGGTGGATGTAGGTCTCGTCGAACATCATCCACTCGCCATCGCGCCAGCTCTTCTTGATGCCGTCCACTTCGATGTAGCAGCCGTCGTTGTTCGGCGTGGCCAGGCCCAGGTGCAGGCGCAGCGAACCGGCGAACGGATCGCGGTGCGGACGCAGTTCGCTGCCCGACGGCAGCTGCGCGAACATCGCCGCGCGCACGTCCGGCAGCGACTCCAGCAACGCCGTGGTCTTCGGGCACATCGCCTTCGCCGACGGGTGCGACGGGCCATACCACTTCAGGTAGAAGCGCTTCCAGCCACGGCGGAAGAACGAATTGAAGCCGGCATCGTTGAACGTGCTGGAGGCCGCGATCTTCTGCGCATCGCGCAGCGCCAGCGCCTCGTCGCGGATCATCTGCCAGTTCTGGCGCAGCGGCTCCAGCTGCGGGAACTCCTTGGCCGGGTCCAGGAACGGCGTGGTCGGCACCTTCGAGAACATGTACATGACCACGTTGATCGGGGCCATGAAACTGGAGTGGTCCAGCAGCTGGCGCGACCAGCGCGCGCGCACCTTGCCACGGAAGTGGATGTACAGCACGCAGGCGACGAACAGCGCTGCAATGACGATTTTGATGATCAAAACACTTTCCTCCAGCCGCAGCCGGAACGGGAAACAGGGCGATGCACGGCCAAGCGGCCAGCACCGGTGGGGACCGCGGCAGGGAACGGGGACGTGCCAGGAAGGGGCGGCCGCCGATGTCGCGAATTAACAGCTTATGGTCGGCAGGCCGTGCGTCGGGGTCAAGCCGGACGTGCGTGACGTTCAGCGGGCCGCGGATGAACGAAGCGACGCGACGCCCAACCTATTGATTCTGAAAGAACCAAAGACGAAGTGAGACGGAATTGTCCGATCGGGTGCGACGAACTGTTCCAGCCACGACCCCGACATTTCTCCGACAAATCGTGGAATAGCGAACTGGCGAGTACTAAAATTAACGAAAACTTAGTAACTCCCTGTAACACCGGTTCGCTTGACGCTTTGCGCCACCCACCGGGTCGTCCGAGACCCCGACATGCATCTCCCTGCCCTGCCCCCCTCCTCCTGCGGCGAAGACGCCGCCACCCCGCTGCTGCTCAAGCGCGGCGAACGCTTCCTGGCCCCCGACGTCTATCGCACCTGCCTGGACGGGCGCGAGGCGGTCATCAAGGACTACTCCCGCTACCGCGGCACCCCCGTTTCACTGATCGCGCGGCTGATGGTGCGCCGTGAGGCCCGCATGCTGCAGCGCCTCGGCGGCTGGAAGCATGCCCCCGCGCTGCTTGGCACCCTGGGTGGCCTGGCACTGGGCATGGAGTTCATTCCCGGCCAGACCCTGAGCACCGCGCAGGCCGTGGGCAATGAAGTGTTCGAGCAGCTGCAGCACGCGCTCAGCCGTTTGCATGCCGCCGGCATCACCCACAACGACCTGCATGGCACCAACGTGGTGGTCAGCGGCGGCGTGCCGGTGCTGCTGGACTTCACCTCCGCCTGGCGCGCCCCGCGCTGGCTGCGCCGCAACCCGCTCAGCCGGCAGATGCGCCGCAGCGACATGAAGAACCTGCTGAAGATCCGCCAGCGCATGACCGGCCAGGCCCCGAGTGCCGCGCAGGCCGCACTGGTGGCCGACCCCGGCTGGGTCGCTGCCGTGCGCCAGGGCTGGAAGCGGTTCTACAAATGGGCCAAGCGCCGGTAGGGGGCGAGCTCGCTCGACCGCTTTACCGCTCTTTGTAGAGCCGGGCCCGTGCTCGGCTGCTGTTCCTGCATCGCGCGAAATGCAGCCGAGCATAGGCTCGGCTCTACAACATCCCGCCGAACGGGTTATAACGCGTCCGCGTCCAGCTCACCGGTACGAATACGCACCACACTGCCCAGGTCGTACACGAACACCTTGCCGTCGCCAATCTTGCCGGTGCCCGCCGCCTTCACGATGGCCTCAACCACGGCCTCCACCTGGTCATCGGTCACCGCCACTTCCAGCTTCACCTTGGGCAGGAAATCGACCACATACTCCGCGCCGCGGTACAGCTCGGTATGGCCCTTCTGGCGACCAAAGCCCTTCACTTCCGTCACCGTGATGCCGGTAACCCCACGCTCGGCCAGCGCTTCGCGCACGTCGTCGAGCTTGAACGGCTTGATCACCGCCATGACCATCTTCATCGTCTATCTCCTGTCTTCCGGCGTGGAGGATAGCGCCTGAACGCGCCCGGTGCGAAACAGCCCACGCCTGTGCGGGCGACCGGCCCAGCAGTATCCTTGTGGCCTGCACGGCCCGCCCGCACCACGGAGTACCCCCATGATCGACCTGAACCAACTGGATGACCTTGCCCGTCGCTTGAGCGACCTGGTGCCGCCGGGCCTGCGCGAATCGCGCGAGGAACTGCAGGCCACCTTCAAGAGCGCGTTGCAGGCGGGTCTGGCCAAGCTGGACCTGGTCACCCGCGAGGAGTTCGAAGTACAGCGCGCCGTGCTGCTGAAGACCCGCGAAAAGCTGGATGCGCTGGAAACGGCCGTGCGTGAGCTGGAAGGGCGCGGCACCGCAGAATGAAAAAAGAGGCGCAGTGCGCCTCCCGTTTACAGATTATTTCCCGGATGGGGCCTTGCAGCAAGGCCCACCGGGCGCCCTAGACTCGCCGGCCTGTCGATCCGGCAGCACAGAGAGGGGCAGCAGCGATGGCGCAGGACACCGATTGGACACCCGTTTCGCATGACACCTGCGACCAGGTCGCCGGGCCGTTCTATCACGGCACCCGCGCTGATCTGGCGGTGGGCGAGTTGCTGAGTGCGGGCTTCCGCTCCAACTATCGCGACAGCGTGGTAATGAACCACATCTACTTCACCACGATTGCCAAGGGCGCCGGGCTGGCTGCGGAGATGGCTAGAGGTGAGGGGCGGCCACGCGTGTATGTGGTGGAGCCGACCGGGCCGTTCGAGGACGACCCGAATGTGACCAACAAGAAGTTTCCCGGGAACCCGACGCGGTCGTATCGCAGTGCGCAGCCGTTGCGGATTGTGGGGGAGATTGTGGAGTGGGAGCTGTATGACGCGGAGTTCGTCCGGCAGTTGAAGGCGTTTGTTGCTTCGGGGAGTGGGGAGATCATCAATTGAGGGAAGGAGAGACACGTGCTTTGGCCGACGGAGGATCAACGCAGCAGGTCGTCGAACGATGTCCGCTCCCGGCCAAGAGCGGACTCTCGCAGTACCTTGAACAGACCCAACCACGAATTTGCCTGGCCTGGAACGAAGTATCGGGCCGGCACTACTTGAACATCTCCAACAGATCCTTGTCTTCATGCCGCTGCTCCCACGTGGAGAGAAAACAGAAGCTCACACCACTTCGCATGGCAGCCTTCTGGAACCCGGCCAGTTCTTCCTTCGTGACCGGGTACTCAACCGGATCAAAGTGCAGAATCCCCCACGGCTTGACGAGAGAGAACCCAGGCAGGAGTTCCGAGAAGATCGCCTTGAGCAGGGGCCGGATACTCGAAAAGTCCTTGATCGGGCCCGCGCGATTGCCAAGGGCATGACACTGACGACGGATGGTCCTGTCTCCACCCACCACGCGCGCAATGAAGTGGTCCTGGTGCACTCGAACGTAGATCAGCTGACGGCGAAAGATCTTCATCCCCATCTCAAAGCCACGCGCTCAACAGCCATCCATGCAACTGCATGCCCATCCATCAATGCGCAGGCTGCACCTTCAGCGCGCTTGAATCCCTTCGCAGCAGATACAGCGCAACCAGGAATGGCCACAGCGAGTTGATCGACGAGAACACGCGCTGGGTCAGCCCCCGGTAGCCCTCCGGGTCCGCGCCCACCACGTTCAACCAGAGATAGACGATGCCCCCGATGCTCACCACAGCGGTCACGGCGTATGCCCTTCGGTTGGCAGACCACGCGCTCAGTTCGATGTGCGACATCGCCGGTGCAATGATGTTTGCGATACCGATGGTGTAGAAGCCGTGCATCGGATGGCCCATGGGCCAGAGACCGTTGGTCAGCATGGAGATGCCAAAGATCATCCAGCAGATCGCGCCTACGGCAATCCGGCGGCCGGACTCCCGCCATACCCCGATGGCAAACGCCACGAAGCCCACGCCGCAGCCGATGGGGGCAATCCTGGCGCAGATGCTTGCAAGCGTTGGTGCCTGCAGCAGTTCGCTGGCGTGCTGTGCAAGCGGGTTGTAGCCCGGCGCGAACACGGCGGCAACGCTGGTCCAGAACAGGAACCACGGAAGCGGGACCAGACCCGCAGACAGAAGAAGTCGATTGCGGCGTAACACGTACAGTGATCCTTGTTTTGGCCTGCACCAGTGGGTGGAATCCGTTCAAACGCCGCAGAACCTTCCTGCTTCGGGTAGGACAGCTCCGGGTGACTACAGCGGTAGTCAGATTCTGCGTGACGCCCTACGGGGTCAATAGGCAAAAAGTCACTCACGCTTGGAAGCGAAGTACGCGTCAGCCATCAGCGGCCGTCGCACCGGTTCCTTCGCAATGGCGGCGGCATTGACCCCTACCCGTTGGCATTCCGAACAACAGCAGGTAATCGTTACTGCGCCACCGTGCATCGGTGGTCGGGACTCGAAAGGCCGTTTTGTTGGGAAGTGGTTTGTGCTTGCCAGCCGGCATCACCTTGCGTGGTGTCGGCTGGCAATCCGTCTGCCGGCTATGGAAGGAACGGTGCGCTGGCAAAGGCATTGGCCGGATGACCGGCCTGTCGGCGTCAGGCCCGGCGCAGGATCGCTACCGGGGCTTCTTTGGCTGCTCGTCGAGCCGGTACAAATGCTGCGGCCTGCCCCAACAGAAGCACCGTGAGTACGCCAATCGCGAGGAATGGCGCTTCGATCCTGGCTACCTCGTAGTATCGGGCCACGGCCATGTTCAGGCCGATGGCCAGTGCGGTACCGACAACAGACCCGGTGGCGGTGAGAATCAGGTTCTCCACCAGGAAGTACCGGAGGATGTCGGATTTCCGGGCGCCCAGTGCGCGCCGGATACCGATCTGCCGATACCGCTTGCGGACCCAGAAGCTGGCCAGTCCGTACACGCCCGTTGCAGTTACCACCAACAGCGCCAACCCGGAACTCAGGAACATGATCGCCATGGTCTGATCGTGGCGGAAGTAGTCGGCGCGCAGCTCGCGGAACGAGGTGCTGCGGGCGATGGTGCGGTTCGCATCGCGTTGCGACAACGCGGCTTCACTGGACGCAATCACGTCCGCCACTCGCCCATCCCCAGCACGGATGGCGAACATCACACGAGGCCCGTCCGGAATCAGCGGCAGGATGAGTGACATGTCGTTGTCTGCATCGGTCTTCAGTACAGGCCGGGAAAGTGTCTTGACGATGCCGACCACTTGGATGGGATGCCGCGCATCGGCATACAGGAACTTGCCGACTGCACCGCCCTCCGGAAACAGCTTGTCCGCCAGTGCCTGGGAGACAACGGCCTCGCTCGCCTTGTAGAGCCCGGCATAGTCGGCGCTGGCCTCCATCGGCACAAATACTCCCGCAGAGAGGTCTCGGCCGGCAACAATGGTCAGACCCAGCACCTTGGCTGCAGGCGAAGATGCCGTGTAGACAGTCGGCTCTGCCTCGACGATGCCGGAGAGATCATTCCCTTCAAGCACCTTGTTGGTGAATCCCACCCTCCAGCTGCGCTGGGAAAGGGGAAGCGATTCTGCTGCGATAGCCTGCTCCACGCCTGGCTGCTGCCGGATGGCCTCCAGGTCGGTCTTGATCGAGGCTGCAGGGTTGGCTGCTGCAGGCCCCAGGTACTCGGTCTCGATGATACCCAGGTTCGCCTCTTCCAGGCCCGTCTTGTAGGTGAGGGTTCCCAGCCGCTCGGACAGAAGAAACGCAAGGTTTGTCACACACGCGGTGGCTACCAGCACCTGCACCAGAAGAATGGACGCGATGAAGCGGTTGCGAGTAAGCGCCCGGACGATAAGGGGGAGTTCCGCAATGCTCATTCTGACGCCTTGATCTGCATGGCCAGACGGCCTGAGGTAGCGCGCAGCGCAGGGAAGAACGCAGCAACGACACTGGAGACACACGCCAGGCCCACGGTGAGAGCGGCCATGCCCAGATCCATGTTGGCCAGTGAGGCGTAGTCTTCCGGCTGCATCCGCACAAGGGAGAGGCCGGCCTCCGCAACGATCAACCCTACCGCCCCGCCCAGGCCGCCGATGATCAGTGCTTCAGTGCAGAGCTGATAGATGACGTCCTGCCGGCGCGCACCCAGCGCCCGACGGATCGATATCTCATGTGACCGGCGGATGAATCGGGCGAAGATCAGGGCACTCATGTTCAGCAGGCAAACGATCAGGAAGCCCAGGCAGAGCGCCAGCTGCAGCTTCACCTCGTTGGGGATGATGCGATGCTCGACCAGGAAGTCCTTCAAGGAAACCATGCGCGGCACGGTTGTCCTGTCAAACCTTCCCGCCTGCTGTTGTGTACGTGCGTAGTTGCCCAGGAAGCGCTCGTACTGCTCGACACTGGCCGCGTCAGGCAACTCGGCCCAGAACTGGATCCATGATGTGCGGGCGTCCTGCAGGCGATTGAGGGGTTTGTCACTGCTCCATGAGAAGATGTTGTTGGAAACCGTCATCTGCATTTCTGCCGCGACACCTATCGGGATGAAGAAGTCTTCGCGCCCCTTGAACACGTCCTGCTGAAGGTCCGTATAGAACCGGGGGCGCGGGCTCCACGGATCGGCAACACCCACCACCGTGAATGCTTGCCCCCCAAGCCGAACCGTTGTTCCCACCAGGCCTTCACCGCCCAAACGAGCAGCGAGATCCTGACTCAACACGACGACCCGGGCCTGGGCAGCATCATCTTCACGGGTCCAGGCCCTGCCCTGCACCACAGGGATGCCGAACATGGCAAACGCATCTGCAGTGACATACTGCCCCTGCGCGAAAAATGGGATCTGCACGCTGCGCTGCGCATCCACCAATAGACGAGCAGATGCCAGCGCGGTCTGATGGGAGGCGGGGCCCTGCCGAAGCAGGTTCTGCGCATCTACCCAGGTGAGGGCCACGCGTGGGTCCATGCCAGGCCTGACGTCGTACGACGCAGGGAGTGCGTCAATAAAGGGGTGATAGAGATGCTCGCTTCGCCCCGGTAGTGGATCCCACGTCATTGTCCGCACGACAGTCAACATCGTCATGCTTGCGCCGATGCCCAATCCCAGCGCCAGGATCAGCGCGGCGCTCATCCCCTTGGTTTCCAGAAGCCTTGTGCGGGCCAGCGCAAAGTAATAGCCGAACATATACGTCGCTCTAATGCAGGAAGGTGGCTGCAGTCGGAATCACGTCGACCGGCTCAATCGAGATCCACGCTGTGCTGTTCTGCACCCTGTCGCAGGCTTCCAGCAGATGCATCAGGCGGAAGCGCGAGCGCTGGATGATCCGGAGGACAACTTCGATGTCTTTCTCGCTTCGATCCTTGATGAACGCCCTGGGTATCTTGTTCTGATTCAGGGAGTCCACAACCGCTTCCAGGGTCAGGTAGCTGAGCCGCTGGGTGGAGGCACTGTCGATGAAGATTGAGGCGCTTTCCGCCATGCGCGGCAGAAACGCCGCCAGCAAGGCCTGAATGCTGTCCTGGGAGTGGTTGAAGTCGGAAAAGACCATGTCAATTCCGCCGTCAAAAGCGGCGGCCTGGGCAATATCGGCAAAGGCGATCTCCTGCCAGTTGGCAACAACGTGATTCTCGACCCCGGCCCACTGGAATACATGCTTCAGGAAAGCGGGATAGTCCTGCCCCATCTCCCGCAGTGAATCGGCAAGCGGCCCCTGCAGGCCCTCGACAAACCTGATGCCTGGCTCACTGGAGAAGTGCGAACCATTGTCATAGGTGTGAATGACACCGCTGCCGTTCTCCCGTAGTGCACCGGCCATCCAAGCCGCAGTGACGCCAAACCCGGTACCCAGTTCGACAACGATGCGCGGGCGCGTCCGCTTGACCAGGCTGTACAACAGTACGCACAGGTCCTCGCTTCCGTAGGCCCAGCCCATCGACTCGCGCAGCGAGCTCAGCTTCTCAAGCAGCATTCGCACCTCCGGCGTTGCCGGCAAGCAACCACGCATCCATTGCAGTCTGCACAGCGGTATCGGCGGCGACGGAACGAAGGTAGGGCGAGAATGCATGGAAGGTGACTGCTTGATCCGTCACGTACAGGAGCATCTCTCCCGCTTCGGAACGGAAGGCCTGTGCAGCTGCTCGCGTCAGCTTCCCACACACAACATCATCGACCTCAACGCTTGCACGGGGAAAACAGATTCCGTTGTAGTCCCGCCCAAGGAACCAGGCGATCACAGGTATGCCCTTTGGCCTGGACACGTGGAACTGATGCCTGCGGCGCTCTTCATCATCAAGCTGTCGTTCCTCCCGCCAGTCAAAAAGCGACCAGACCGACTTCTGCATGGGGTCTTCGATACGGGACAAGTCTGGTTCTTCGTACCCAAAACTGTAGGCGAAGTCAGGCGTATTCGCCTCTGGAAGAGCGCGTTCGATTTCAAGCCACTGCACGTTCAGCGGGGCCAAACATCGGGATACACCGCGCGTGCCGGTGTCGTGACAGAGGCTCACCCCCAGCGCCAGAAGCGGCTGCAGGCGGATATGGAACCAGCGGGCGTCCACTCCGTGCTCGGCCAGAAACCGTTCGATCTGCGTTCCTTCCAGAGAGAAGACCCGGTTTACCACGTTGGCCCCGCGGAACAGACTCTCAAGATGCGCACCGGGGCTCAAGCGGAGAACCTCGGGCCAGGGCTGATCCTTCATTACCGGTACCAGCTCATCAATGTGCACGGCAGGGACACCCGTAGCCAGCGCCCGCAGCGCAACCGGGTCAAAGTGATCCGCATGGATGACAACTGTTCTGCTCATTGCTGCCACTCCCCATAGCGATACTCTCGCTTCATCTCTGCCTGCATCTGATCAATCATCTGCCCGACCTCACCATGGATGGCATCCTTGCTCATCAACCGACCGCTGAGATTCTGCTCGATCAGGAAGCCGGCGGCGCAGACGGCCAATCTGCGCTGGACGTGGCGCTTGGCGGCTTCACCCAGGTCCGGAGAAATCTCGAGATGACGCTTGAGCAGGCGGTGACACACGTAGTAGACGAAGACCGCGTGGATATAGGAGGAGTCGGAATGGGATTGCCGGACCACGGAGACACGACACGGTGCCGGTAGTCATTGGCAACGAAGAACCCGTTGGCAAGCTCCCATGCGGCCAGATAGTTGTGGGTGCTTTCATGCATGATGCTTTCCATGCACGCCTCAACCAGAAGTTCCGGGTTATGCGTGTTCAGCAGTCGAATGGAACCTGGCTGCCTCGGCACATGCTCGGAGCCGTAGCGGCCGGCTTCATCGGACGTAACCTCTGCCGACTTGCGCACGGTGATCCGCCGGACGAAGTTTCGGATGAGAAGGCCGTACATGGGTTCTGACCGGTCGATCGCTGCCAGCGCCTCTGCCAGCTTTCGCGAGACATGCTCGCGCTCCGCATCGGTCAGCGGTAGGCACGGTTGGCTCAGCGCTCCAGAGCGTGGCTCATGGTGCCGCGCCGGTGGGCTCTCAAGATCGAGCGCGATACAGTCACCCAGCTTCGGCAACTGCCGAAGGGTCCACACGCCCGTGGCATCCTTTTCCGCAACGCAGTCTCCAACGGGACTGTAGAGCTGCCACTGCCGTGCCTCTCTCAAGTACCTGTCGGTCCGTCCCTGTGCCAGCTCGGCGATCGACTTCTCCCGAGCGATGATATCGTGCAGCGCGCCAAGCGCGCGGGCCTGTTCCTCTGCCCTCTCCTGCTCGTCGGCTCCTGACTCCACCCTGCCCTTCCGCGCAGACTCCAGGCACAGATATTGCTCGCAGAATTCGGAACTGAGCAGCACACGGGCTTGGCGATCGGGCCCGAGTGACTGGTAAATCTGGTGCATGGCACGAGTCATGACTCCGTATTTCTGGTCAGCAAGCACTTCCTGAAGTCGCGCTCTCATCCTGCGGAGTCTTGACCACAGGATGCCCTCGACGACCGACTCCATGCATTCTGACGTGTCTGCGATCTCCATCAGGCAGATCGGGCTTCTTACATCAGGCCGTTGCGCCTGGGTCATCGAATTCATCTTTCTCCTCCATGCAGTCATCGCCGTCCTCGCTACTTGCTCCTGGCTGCTCTTATCCACCCTTCAAATCCAACTTGAGGCCAAAGATCGAAAGCCACCTCCGGCCTCTATAGGCTCTGCATGACAGTGATCTACGTGCAAGGGGCGGAGAGATCCCCGCCCCTCTCCCTTCAGACGTCGAATCGGGAATCGGCGGAACTGCGCGAAGCAAATGCCATCTGCTTGCTCGCCGTGTCATGATGGTGATGCGACCCGATGGAATCGGAGTGATGGTGCCCATCTGCGAGAAGCGCAGATTTTTCCTCTGTGAACTCACTAATGCTCAGGGACTGCATATCCGCCTGGATAGACGTCGACGCCGCAATGTCATTGACGAAAGTGCTGTTCGGTGCGGCAGCAGATGCCGTGCCTGCGGCCGCAACACCCGCAATGATCAGCGCGAGGGGCGAGAGATTCTTCACAGCAGTGCGTTGGGTCATTTGTCTTTACTCCATGTAATGGTGGGCATTTGATCTTCTGAGCTGCGAACGTGATCAGCGTTGTAGCTCAACTTGATTCAACGACCTGACGGTATCCGGCTGCAACCTCGCTGCTGTGCCGCACACAGCTTCCGCCTCGCGTGGGCGGTTGCGCCCCAGCTGCCACTGCGTTCAGAGAACAATCATCACGGGTTGAGCGCTTGCATTTGCACTTGTGCGCTTGCCCTGAAAGGGCGTCACTGTCGCGAATGTCTTGGCCAGGGATAGGGAGGACACGACTGCCACCCCGTATCGTGACCTGTGAGAAGCAGCGTCCTCAGCACATTCAAGAAGAGATTCGTGCGAGAACCGACATATATAGACCTGCTACAGAATTGACGATCTGTCTTGACGCCCACACACTTCCCCGCATGTTCTGTGCAAGGCGGCCTAGGAAGGGGGGTATTCATGGAGTTCCGCACAGATTCACTGTCGGCTCGGATCCGCGCTGCTCGTATCGGCAGCGGGCTATCTCAAACCGATCTCGCCAAAGCCCTGAACGTGAACCGGGCAACGGTGGGCCACTGGGAACGCGAACTAGGCTTCGTGCCGTCTATCGACCATCTGCATGCGTTGAGCAGGGTCACTTGCGTGAGCGTATCTTGGCTGATTTCAGGTGACACCATCGCCGATGGTGGGAAGCCGGAAGGAATGCGCCTGCAATTGGAAGCACGCATGTTGACGGCATCGCGCAACCTTCCGATCTCCCTCCTCGACAACATTGTTGAGTTGATGAGGTCTGCTGAACGCCATATCTGACGTCGTCCCGACGACTGAACCACACGTAGTGGCTGCCCGGATAAGTCCTAGATATCACGCCGAAGTATTCCGATGGTGATCGGCACGCCACCTGTCGCACCATCAAGCACCCCTCCGCAGGAAACCACACATGAGCCTGGCGCTGGTCCACAGCCGTGCCCGCGCCGGGGTCGACGCCCCACTGGTGCGGGTGGAAGTGCATCTCTCTGGCGGCCTGCCTGTCACGCAGATCGTGGGCTTGGCGGAAACCAGCGTCCGCGAATCACGCGAGCGCGTGCGTGCCGCCCTGCTCTGCGCGCGCTTCGACTTTCCGCAGCGACGCATCACTCTGAATCTCGCGCCCGCCGACCTGCCCAAGGAAGGTGGACGTTACGACCTGGCCATCGCCCTGGGCATTCTGGCCGCCAGTGGCCAGGTCGATCCGCAGTCACTGCTGCAATACGAGTTCCTGGGTGAGCTTGGCCTGACCGGCGAACTGCGGCCGGTGGCAGGTGCGCTGCCGGCCGCGATCGCGGCCGCTGAAGCCGGGCGCATCCTGGTGGTGCCGCCAGGGAATGCCGCAGAGGCTGCGTTGGCCGAGCACGCTGATGTGCGTGTGGCGCGTACGCTGCTGGAATGCTGCGCCGGGCTGGGCAATCCGCGCCTGTTGCCACCCGCGGAGCGCGTGGACACGACACCGTTGCCGCTGCCCGATCTGGCCGACGTGCGCGGGCAGGCACACGCTCGGCGCGCGTTGGAAGTGGCCGCAGCGGGTGGGCACCATCTGTTGTTGATCGGTAGTCCTGGCTGCGGCAAGACACTGTTGGCCTCGCGCCTGCCCAGCCTGTTGCCGGATACCGAAGAGACTGAGGCGCTGCAGCTTGCCGCGATTGCGTCGGTGAGTGGCGAAGGGCTGGACCCAAGACGTTGGCGGCAGCGGCCCTTTAGAGCGCCCCATCACAGCGCGAGCGCGGCGGCGCTGGTGGGTGGGGGCAACCCGCCCTGCCCCGGTGAAATATCACTGGCCCACCATGGAGTCCTCTTCCTTGATGAGCTCGTCCTTAGGTCCTCAAGTTGACAGACAACCCTCGGATCCACCGGGCAACTCAGCTTGAGCCAGTCTCAATCCTTGCTACAAGGCCGATCAACACTGGACGTCTGGGGCCAAGCACCCAAAGAACACCAAATTTAACCACGGAACGGTCATTTTGGCTCACGAAATGTAGATTTCGGATCACCAATGGGCCAAAATGTAACAATTGATGGAGGATTCCCGATGGCCGCGCGAACCACTAAGCGAGCCCCCGATGAGCAATTTGAACACGTCCTAGACGTCTGCAGGGCAGCCATACAGACGGGAGAGGAAATCCCTAGACATCAGGTCCAGCGGTTGCTTGAGTTCCTAGAACAAAACGGGGAGAAGTCCAAAGCAGCGGATCTGCAGAAGCTGCTGAATAGTGCGGCAAAGAACATAGGTGCAGCCCCCCGCCGCCTGGTGCGCTCGTTGGCCCAAACGGGACGCGAACCTCTGGGACGCGCGGTGCGCCCTCCGTTGGACAAGGAAACGTCCGCCCCCCTGGCTGACATCATCTGGCCTGAGGAGCTGCCTGACGCTCCTCCCATTCTTCCCAAGCAACTGCAGGAGTTGGCAGCTAGTTTTATCAAGGAGTGGGAGCTCTCCGACGCCCTGCTACAGGTCGGGGTGTCTCCGACCCGCAGCGCGCTAATCTATGGGGAGCCCGGAACTGGCAAGACACATCTCGCGCTTTGGATCGCAAATCAGCTTGGCATGCCCGTTGTGCTGGCACGTCTAGATGGCATGATTTCTTCGTTCTTGGGAACGACCTCCCGAAACGTGGGCAACCTTTTCGACTTCGCCGAACGGTACCAGTGCGTCCTTCTTCTGGACGAGTTCGACGCCGTAGCCAAGATTCGCGACGATCCGCATGAAATGGGGGAAATCAAGCGCGTAGTCAACACGATGCTGCAGCGCCTTGATCTCAGGCAAGCCAGTGGGGTGACGATTGGCATCACCAATCATGAGCAGCTTCTAGATCCGGCAGTTTGGCGTCGCTTCCAGATTCAGATCCGTATGCCCAAACCCTCCCTCGAAGGGCGTGTCGCTATTCTTCAGCGCTACCTCCCCCCCATCGCTCTGTCCGAGGCGGAAGCTCGGTTCCTTGCCTGGGCTACTTCCGACATGTCCGGGGCGGACATTCAGTCTATTGTGAACTCTGTCAAGCGACTGAAGGTAGTTACAGCCGCGCAGAATTTAACTTTAGTTGAACTTCTCAGGCGCGTGGCCGATATGCACAATGACCGAATTGGCCACGAACAGAAGCGGATTCTGTCCATGGCCGATCCGCAGGCAGTAAAGGCCCTGGCCTCGGCAGCCGATGCGGATGGAGATATACAGTCCCTCATGAATGTTTTTGGGAAGTCCCGAAGCACTATCAAGAGGTGGTTGGATCACTGATGGAACAGGGGGAAGGACAATGGCTGCACCAGTCCAAGTTATTTTGGATGCGAGTACCTATGTAAAGGATTTCAGAAGGCCTGCAGGCGGCTCCAAGAAGGATGTGTTCGCCGGCAAGGACGGCGATTTTAGGCAACATAGGGATCGGCTCGTTCAGCAGGTTCGTAGCCTGGCCAAGTCCAGAAGCGCCTTTCAACGATCATCGGTCGCGATCGCCGCCGTAACGCTCAAGCCAGTTGCACTTGCAAAGAGCAACCGGCCTAAGCAGCTCTTTGATCAGAGCCGATTGCCCTCTATGGGTACAGCCAGGCCAGCGGAGGTACTGCTACAGGTAACCAAGGATTCTCTCGGCTTCCTAGCAGATCGAATCGGCGAGGCTGACGTGACAGTACCCATGAAGGAGGTGCTGGACCGAAAGACCAATCGAAAGGTCAAGACTCCCAATCCGAGTCAGCTGCGTTGCGACGTTGGAGTCGTGGATGAGATCGTACTTTGGGATGACGAACGACGCCTTCCCATTCCATTGGATCAGATGAGTGCGTGGTTCCGCAAAGAAGGGACACCACTCAGCCTGATCGTCCGCCTATTCCAGTTTGAAGGCGGCGAAGCCAAGAAGCTTCAGAGCAACGAACTCAAGACGCTGAGTGCAGATATCGGTAAGCTCGGATGCCTTGTTGAGCTAGACGCCGACGAGTTTGGAGAGGGGTTCCAACAAAGCGTACTCCTCGTCCGCTGGAAGCGATCCAGGGACGGCCAGGACATCGCTAGCGCGGGATGGATCAAGGCCCTCCCTGAAATCGTCCAGAGACTCTCCAACAGTCCAATCGTGCGCACGATTCACGTCCCGGCGCGAATTACCTCAAGCGATCATCCGACTGCCAAAGCCGCTAGCCGCGCAGGGAAAATCCCAGTGCCATCGAAGGGTGCATCGTACCCGGTCGTTGGAGTCATTGATGGTGGCATTTGCTCAACTCTCGCCCCTTGGCTGGAACCGAGCACCAAGTACCTAATCCCCGCGGACGGTGATCCATCTCACGGAACATCGATTGCGGGACTTCTGATCATGGGACAGCAGCTCAATGGCCCAGAGGTCTGCCCGGAGCCTGATGGATGTAGTGTCGTCGACATCTGCCTGATGCCGAAGGATGGTCGTGACACGTTCCGTAAGTATTACGAAGACGGCGCAGCTCTTTTCCGGAAGATCGAATCAGCCGTGGTGAAGGCCAAGAGCGCGCACAATGCCAGAGTCTTCAACTTCAGCTTCAACATCGACGTTCCATCAACTTCCGACAATGATTACTGCTACGAGACCGAGTGGCTGGACCGAATCGCATGGAAGCACGATGTTGTATTCGTAGTTTCGGCCGGAAATCTGCCCGGGGGAAGCACCCGCACTGAGTGGCCCGAGGACCACGTCCGGGCCGTTAGTATCCTTGCTCAGCGCTTGCCCATCGACGATCTTATTCGAGCACCTGCCCATTCGCTGGCAAACGTGTCTGTTTCAGCCGTTAATCCACCGAAAGTGAGCGGGCATGTGCCAGGTGCGCTGGCATCTTACTCTCGTCGTGGACCCTCAAGTTTTGGTGGATTGAAGCCTGACTTGGCTCACTTCGGAGGCTGCTCAGGCGATCCCACCGGCCTGAAGTCTGTCATCGAGGGAGGGAGCTACAAAGACGTCAGAGGGACTAGCTTCGCCGCACCATTGGTGGCCAAGACCATGGCCAGGTATTGCCAACTGATTCCAGGAAACATTTCACGCGAACTCATCATCGGCTTGGTAATTCACCACTCCAAACTGCCGCAGCTGTTCGCCAAGCCTCCACTCGCCGATCAAGCTAAAGACCTTGTTGGTTTCGGTGTTCCACTTCCCGCCCTACCTTCAATCGAAGGCAAAGACTCAAGCATTACCTTGGTGTTTGAAGCCACTCTGCACAAGGGGCAACGCCTTGAGTTCAACTTCGCGTGGCCAAAATCTCTGGTCAAAGCAGGCAAGTGCCGCGGGAGGGGCCGTCTGACGCTGGTATCGAGGCCTGCGGTCGACTCTGGCAACGGCGATGAGTTCGCCAGGACCCAACTTGATGGCCACGTGAATCAGCTCGGACTGAATGGCAAGCCGAAGGGCGGCGTATTCGCCATCGGGCTACCTGATGCCATCCGCGGCAAGAACAGCAGGGCCAAGGAATCCGTTCTGCGCCGACACCAACTCAAATGGGGACCTGTGAAGGTTTACGACTTTGAGAGCCCCAGCGGTGTCGGTGAGTCGTCTCAATGGAGACTGTTGGTTGAGTCTCTTGAGCGAGCGGAAGGCGAAACCCCCAAAGATGGCATCAAGTTTGCGGCGCTGCTGACCATCGAAGACATCAAGGATATCGAGCCGGTCTTTACCGAGTTGCGACAGGATCTACTCAGCCAATCCGTGCAGTTGGATGATGTGCGATTTGCAAGTCGTACCCGTGCGCGCCGCGGCCCGAACAAGGCAATCTAAGAAAGGGAATTCAATTAGATGGAAGGCTCTGAAATTCATCTGCTCGATGTGGGCAGGTCGCAGTATGGCGACTGCGTGCTGGCCAGAATCAAGGACACTTGGATTCTGTTCGACGGCGGCCATAAGAAAGACATTGATGGCTCAATTTCACACCATGCGATCCCAACGCAGCTACGTGCGATCATGGAACTGCCTGAAGATGATGTGATCGCAGTAGATCTACTGGTTGTATCTCATACGCATGCGGACCACATTGGCTGCCTGCCCGAGATGGTCGAGAGAGGAATGCTCCGGGCGACTTGCGCTCTGGTAACCGCACCTGACTTGGCTTGGCCCCCTTCGGCGACGACCGACTCACACGTCACGAAAGATGCCGGTCAGCTCTGTGCGTTGCTGCGAGAAGAGTATGTCGACTTCGTCGATCAGGATGCATTTGACATTGCCATCGCCGACGCGGCGTCTCTGCAACGTCGGTATCGCGCCATGATTGAAGGGCTCCTAGATCGCGGGACTCAGGTTTTCATGCACGGTGAAGATGACCTGAGCGAGTTGGAGAGCGAGTTCGTTGAAGTCGGCATGAAAGTTCTTGGCCCAACGAACCAATCAATGAAAGAGTGCGCCCGTCTTCTGGATGAAGTCGGCCGAGACTTCGTTGGCGACTTCCACGGAGTCCTGGCAGACGGTGGCATCGATAAGCTATCGCTCTACAAGAAGATCATGAAGGCTTGGCATGACAACCTACATGTCGATGGAGCATTCGGTCCCGTTGTGAACATGCAGAGCTCGATCATCGCCTTCGATGATGGGCAGCATAGATTCTTGTTTACCGGCGACTCTCAACTCGAGAAGCCAGAGGTCCCGAGCAAGCTAGTGAAGAACGAGGCACTGCGTATTCGATCGGAGATTTCTCGAATGAGCGCAGAGCAACCGTTCCTCTTCGTGAAGGTTGGCCATCACGGCAGTCATAACTCTGTTGGACCCAATGTGCTCAGGGATTTGGGCAGCGACACGCTCTACTTTGGCCTCTGCACAGGCTCGGAAAGTCGTCACCATCCAAGTAGTGCCTTCATAGAAGCATTGACCAAGCACTCCGACGAAGTCGTACTTGGACGCACAGACACCAATGGTCGAGTCTCCTTCTACTACAAGCAGGGGCAAGTTAGCATCGAGCAGGAGAGAGGTGACCTCAACGACGCTTCAGTCACCGAAGAGCCAGAAGACTCCATCTCACCGTCTTCAGCTGAAACCCCTCGCCAGCTCTCTTCGCCGCGCGAGCGGCCGACGGCCCCTAATGCAGTCTTCACTCCGATCCCAGGCAAAGAACCTGGCCCAATCGAGATCAAGATCCCATACAATCCGTCTACTGGATTGAATGTTTCGATTCAGATCAAGATTGATCCAACACCGATGCAGCATGCTAGAGCTGTACTTCCGTGTGGTTTCTCCTTGGCCGGAGGGCGCGCTCTTCCAAAGCTTTTGTTCGTCACGTGCTCTGAAGCCCTTAGCAGGAACATTGGCGAGAACGAGTCAAGTGAGATCTTGGCTGAAATTTCATCCAAGGGGCACACGGTGGTTGATCTTTCATCCGTAGAGGCCACGGACGCAGATCAGTCCATTCGACTTGTGCAGGAGGCTCTCAACGCATCCCCTGGAACCCAAGGGGTGGTTCTGGTTGGCGGCTATGACGTTGTCCCAGCATTGAAGATTGACGTCTTCCCCGATGGAGAGGACGAAGATGAGCGCTCGAGCGATGCTGATGAGTATGTTGTCTGGACCGATAACCTCTATGGCGACATAGATGACGATGGCATGCCGGAACTACCAGTCAGCCGGGTTCCGGACGGGCGCTCCAGCGCCCTTCTAAAGGCTGCGCTTTCCGCGCCACGGCCCCATGGCCGCTTTAGGCACGGTATTCACAATGTCGAGCGCCCATTCGCCACGGAGGTCTTCAAGCTGGTTCCCGGCGATGGAGACACACACGCCTCCACCCCCTATTCAGTTTCAGATGGCCGCCGATCCACAGGGGACTACCTCTACTTCATGCTGCATGGAAGGCATGAAGACGCCACCCGATTTTGGGGGGAGAACGAAGACGGAGAGACCATAGAGGCCCTTCATCTGAATGACCTTGAACTTAGCCCAGGCGCCGTCGTCTTCACGGGATGCTGCTGGGGAGCCCTGCCGGTAGTGGAAACCGCACTGGACCATGTAGAAGGTCCGCCAACCCCTCGGACAGCAGGTGACTCCATTGCGCTGGCCTGCCTGAACCAAGGGGCACTTGCGTACATTGGCTGTACGGGTGTTCACTATTCACCTAAGCACCCGCCTTACGATGTAGCCGGCGGGGGGATCCACAAGGTGTTTTGGCGCCAAGTGGCCAAGGATATCGCTCCGTCAGCCGCCTTACTCGCAGCCAAGAAGGCTATGGCTTCACAGATGGAGGAGCATAGTCGTCAAGGCCAAGCGCAGGCCATGAACTTGAAGCTGGTCCATCAATTCTGTTTACTCGGGCTGGGATGGTAGGAGCCGCCATGAAACGCATTGACCCAATTGTCGAAGGTGTCATCAAGGACAACATGCCTGATGCCGAGATCGTGTCTGAGAAAGGCCCGATCAAGAAGCTGGGCACGGGCGTTAGGAAGTCGGTCAACGCTGAGGCGATGATTGCGAAATGGAGCTCACCTGCATTCATGCGCTCTTTCGCCGAAGCCGACACTTCCGCCAGCCGTAGCAAGAGACATGACATTGATGTCGCTGTCGTTGATGTCCCTGTGAAGAAGGGCGCAAGCCGCAAACGCCGCCAGACTGTCGTCGTAGATAAAACGTCCAAGCAGATCATTGCCGTTTCCGGCTGAGGCGGCTGAAACAGAATGACGTTACGGGCCCTCAAATGGGCCCGTAATTTTTTTATGATCGTAAAGGTCCGTTGACTCAGTACGCCGCTATGTCAGCACTACTCGTCGCTGATGGCTGAAGGAAGTGCAGAGCCTACCGAGCACATAGATGACCAGCGAGCTGGCAGATACTTCGACGAAAGGTGTAAACGGAACTCCCCCACTTCGACGTTCCATCACTGCGCCAGGCCAGTGGACGCGACGATCAGTCTGGGCCCTGCGCAGGGTCTCTTGAGCAAAGAACACCGTATCGCCCTTCTTTGGGCAGGCCCGAGGTCAAGAGCCTGTGCATTGCTGTGGCAGCTCACTTGAATCAGCTGCGGCCCATCATCCATCAAGCTCGTTGATTCGATTGAGCAAGCGTCGAGCCGCGATCTCAAATCCGTCATCATCAGACAGGTAGGGAGATCCAAAGAGGGGTATCTCTATCCACAGGTGTTCTTGTCCCGGATGTACATAGGGAGCATAGTCATCCAGCAGCAAGACTTCCCCGAGCCGGGGCGAGACGTAGCGAAGATCCTTTGTCTTGCCCGACCAGTGAACGTAATGGAGCTGCGCGAACCAATCAGGAACGCTCCCTTCAACGACCAACAGCCTTGCAATGTCCTGCACGCGTGCCTCCGGCACGGTCGTGAAGATCACCAGTTGGTCAAATCGAGATCGCATCTCCATAAGGAAGTGATGTAGACCAGGCCTAGGGATCTGGCTGATGGCGTTGGAGAGCAGCGTACCCTCAAGATCCAAAGCCAGGATGGTCGGCTTCATGGTTCCTTCTCAACCTGTTTGCATGCGCGTACCTTGCGCCTTCGGCTGAGGACTGTCCATATCGTGAGCCTACTGGTACGAGTTCGCGGAATCTACGCCCGTTGAAAGCAGCGACCTGCTTGCTCGCTTGCCCGCATAGCTTATCGACGAGAATTTCAGTGGACGCCTCAAGGAGAAGGCTGAGTAGGGCAGAGAGAGCCATTGTTGGGCACCTGATTCCGGCACTATCCTTCCGAACAAGCCACACTCCGTGAGCGCCGACGTCAGGCTACGTCATTCTGTCACCACGCTTGGCTCAGGGCGCGATGGGTGAATCGGGAGTAGCATGGCTAATCTGCTCCATTAGGCCGGTGAGATGATTAAGCCAATTGCCAGTGGCGCTACCGACCTGGAAGGGCCGGCGCTGCGGGCATTCAGCCAGATAGCGGAGATCTGGAAACTGAGCGATCAGGAGCAGTCGGCGATTCTGGGTAGGCCCATCAACGCCCGTTGTGCAAAGCAAGAGACAGGAGCCGCCGATGGCCTTTGGCCAGAAGCACTCCACCGGATCAGCTATGTGCTCGGCGTCTACCAGGCACTGCACATCCTCCTCCCTGATCAGCAGCAAGCTGACCGCTGGATCCGATGTCCGAACAAGGCCAACCCATTCGATGGAGCTAGCGCTTTGGCCCTAATGTGCACGGGCCGACTAGCTGACTTGGCCACTGTTCGCGAGTATGTGGAGGCTCAGGGACTCGCCGCTCCCTAACAGTTCCGACGACGTCCAGCAGTCATTGACCAAGTACTGCTAGGAAGGCCGGCGCTGCAACCTCTGCCTCATTCCAGCTATTAAACGGCATACTTAACGCATGAAACGAGCCGAGCCGATGGATTCTTTTCATCCAAGAACCCTTGATGACGTAGCCTCTGAGCGAATCAGATCTGTCCAGAACACGTTCTTTCCAAACCTTAGGATTGATTGCAAGGATAGGCCATACCACGCTGGAACAATCACCGTGATGGATGTCCAAGGTGCTCGCCTTATGGTTACGGCGCGCCACGTCCTGGATCGAGATCAGGGCAATGAGTACGACATAGGGGAAAACCAGCTACGCGCTGCCGGCATAGACGGACCGGTTGAACTGCATCCATTCCAGCTGAGTATCTTGACGACGAGCGACGGCAAAACACTGGACTTAGCGATCCTAAAAGCCAATGCCTTAGATGTAACAGCTCTAGCCGTTGAGCCGATCTCAGTATCCTTGGTTCATCAGGGCGAGCTTCACGACCGGCTGTACCTGGCAGCGTGTGGATTCCCATCTTCAAAGAACAGCGAATGGAACTGGAAGGTTACGCGCAGGCCCTATAGCTATCACGGGCTCGTTGCGAGCGACTCCGCCGTCGAGAAAGCTGGATACGATCCGCGGTACTACTTCGCGATAGAGATCGACCTAAAGCGCGTCTATCGCGGTAAAGAGAAGATGGTTCGTGCACCCGATCCTAGCGGAATAAGTGGCGGGCCAGTCTTTGTTGTCCATGACTTCAAGGACCAAACGACGCATCTGCCTGCTTTCGCGGGGATCGTTGTCGCCCGGGACAGCGAGAAGAAGCACCTGATCTGCGTAAGAGCATCATTCGTCGACGTAGTGGCTAGGGCAAGGGCCCCTTAGACACATTGCGGCACCCATTCCCAGTGGACCTCGATCCGTGCCGTCATCCGTGGGGCGCTCTCCGAGTGGTATCACACCAGGCTGTAACGTTCGAGAGATCGGCACCTATCTCACGATGCTCCATTGCTTGTTGGGCGTGACGGCCACGCTTATGATCAGATCTATAAGATGGCGATCGAATCAATCTCTAAATATTTTCCAAACAGCCGGACAGTACGGTCCGGTCAAAACATAGAAGACAGGGAGAGCACTTTGAGCACAAACAAGGAACGCCGGCAACAGAAGCGCAAGAGCAAGAACAAGGCGGCCCGCGCTTACGCAGCGACACAACCCAAGCCTTTCTCTCGCGAGCAGATTCCCGTGGAGATCGATCGCCTCGTCGACCCTCGAAAGCTCACCACACCCTCCGAGATAACCGAGGATATCGTTAAGTTCTGCCAGACAATTAGTGAGTCAAATCCATTCTTCATCCAATGCACGCCAGAGCTGTGGTCTCGGCAGTCATGCTGCGAACAGAACGTGGAAGAGTACATTTCGTTGCATGGCGGAGAATCATTGTTCGGATACAAGATCTGGGCTCACCTCCCCCACTACATCGAGGCGGAGCGCCACGCTATTTGGAAGTCGGGTGATACGACCAAAGATGTCTCATTCAACGCCGATGGCGAAGAGTCCATCTTGTTCCTCCCAGATGCGCCCTCACGGCAAGGCTCTTTAGACGACAACAAGCCGCGCTACCGCTGGGGCAAGGATGCCAACACCAAGACCCTCATTGCCTATCTCGAGATGGGAGAGCAAGGCGTGCAGAAAATGACTAAGGAGAAGTCGTGGAACACCATGCTGACTTATGAGCAGTGGCTGTCGGGGCGCCGGATGTCAAACGTCTTGCGGACGCAGCGCATCTAGCAAATCTGGACTGGCTTCAGTGTAGCTCGTGTTCGGAATTTGCACCGGTGACATAGCATAGGAGGGGGAGTGGCACAGATCCGCAAGGTTGAGATCTACAACTTCAGGTCCATCCAGTCGTTAAGTTGGTACCCGGTATCAGGACTGAACTGCCTCATCGGGCCAGGTGATAGCGGAAAGAGCACCATCCTGGATGCCATCGATCTATGTCTTGGCGCCAGGAGAGCCTTGTCTTTCGCGGACACCGACTTCCACCGTCTGGATGTCGCTCAACCGATCGTGATCGTTCTCACGCTCGGTGGTTTACCCGACGCTTTGAAGGACCTTGATTCCTATGGGAACTACCTGCGCGGATACGATGCCGCCACGGGCAACGTGGAGGAGGAGCCGAGGCATGGCATCGAGACTGCCTTAGTGCTTCGCCTTACAGTGACGAGCGACCTCGAACCGACATGGACGCTGGTATCAGCTCGTGCGCAGGCGCTTGGACTTGAGCGTCACATTGCTTGGAAGGAACGACTTGTGCTCGCTCCTGCAAGGCTCGGCACCTACGCCAGCTCCAACCTCTCCTGGAGCCGGACTTCAGTTCTGAATCGGCTGTCCGAGGAGCGGCCTGAGTTGACTTCGGAGCTAGCGCGGGCCGCTCGCGAAGCACGACTGAACTTTGGTGATCAGGCCGGTGCCCAGTTGGGCAAGACCCTGCAAACGGTCGCCCAGACGGCAAACAACCTAGGAGTTCCCACTGGCGGCTCCGTACAGGCTCTGCTAGATGCTCAGTCGGTGTCTATTGGAGACGGAGCGATCTCTCTGCACGATGCGGCAGGCGTGCCGCTTCGTGCCCTAGGAACCGGCTCGTCACGCCTATTGGTGGCCGGACTGCAGCGCCAGGCAGCCCAGCGCGCTTCTATCGTTCTAGTCGATGAAGTGGAGTATGGGCTTGAGCCTCATCGGCTAACGCTACTGTTGAATTCCCTAGGAGCGAAAGAGAGGCCTGCGCCCCTGCAGGTATTCATGACCACGCATTCCCCGGTCGCAGTTCGTGAACTGTCCGGGGATCAAATTTTCGTTGTCAGGAAGTACAACGACGGAGTTACCTATGTTCAACTGGTTGGTAGCGCCGATGATGTGCAGAGCACAGTCCGCGCTGACCCTGAGGCGTTCCTGGCTCGTAAGGTGATCGTATGCGAAGGTGCGAGCGAGGTAGGGTTTGTACGCGGCCTGGACCACTACTGGACCGAGATCTACGGAAGTTCCATGCTTTCGGCAGGGACCGCCTACGTTAATGTGGGGGGTGGCGATCCCGACCGATGCTTCATTCGGGGTCAAGCGCTGTTGCGCCTTGGCTATAACGTCATGGTGTTGGTCGATGCCGACAAGCCACCTACCGAGGCGGTCACTCATGCTTTCACGCAGTGGGGTGGCCAAACCCTCACATGGCGTCCCGGCCGCGCTCTCGAGGATGAGCTCTTCCTCAGCTTGTCGGACGTTGCTGTTGACGGCCTGCTCAACAGAGCTATCTCACTGCTCGATGATGATCTTGTCGCATCTCACATCCAGACCCAATCAAATGGGACTATCACCTTGGACGGCATACGTACGATGCGTGCCTCCGGCGCGCCCTACACCCAAGAGGTTCGCCAGACGCTCGCAATGGCGTCTCGCCACCGGAAGAATGGTTGGTTTAAGTCATTAACAAAATTTGAAGATCTATCACGAGATATCGTGGCTCCAAATCTACAGAACGTGGAGGCTGGCTTCGCCGATCTCATAAACCGCCTGTATGGTTGGGCGCATGCACCAGCATGACTTGCTAGCGCACCGGCTGGGTGCCATCACGGCACCCGCAGGCTGTGGCAAAACTCAGCTCATCGCGGACACCCTGATCCGGCATGTGGAGTCGAAGCCGATCCTGGTGCTTACTCACACAAATGCAGGTGTAACCGCTCTTCGACTCCGCATGCGACGTGGCCTTGTCCCGTCTGCGAAGTATCGAATTGCCACACTCGACGGGTTTGCCATGCGCTTGGCAGGCCTCTTTCCTGCGCGGAGTGGCATATCGGCACAGACACTTGAGTTGAGAAACCCAGGCGGGGATTACCCAGCGATTCGCTTGGCCGCGTGGCGCCTTCTCCAGAGCGGCGACCTCAGCGACGCCCTCGCCTCAACCTATGCCCGTGTTGTCATTGATGAGTACCAGGATTGCAATGTTCTACAACATGAGCTGATCACGGCACTTGCCGTGGTGATACCGACATGTGTTCTTGGTGACCCAATGCAGGCAATCTTTGGGTTCGGCGGAAATCGGCTGGTGGACTGGAACAACCAGGTTCTGCGACAGTTTCCTTCGATCGGCGAGCTCAACGTTCCTTGGCGATGGATAAACGCAGGCACACCTCAGCTGGGCAGGTGGTTGCTCGACTGCCGGCACGCTCTTCAAACCGGCGGATCGATTGACCTGCGAACGGCGCCAACCGAGGTTAGCTGGGTTCAGTTGCAGCCGGGCACCGAAGAGCTCCAGCGACTAACCGCAGCGCTAACACGTCCCGTGACGCCTGACGGACAAGTTCTCGTCATTGGAGACAGCCGTAATCCCCGTGGTAGGCGCCAGATGGCAAGTCAGACTCCTGGCGCTACTGCGGTTGAGCCTGTGGATCTCGCCGATCTCACGGCTTTCGGACAGAGCTTCAACCCCGATGCGCCGGATGCTTTGGGAAGGCTCGTGAGCTTTGCCGCCGATACAATGACTCAAGTCGGTGCAGCAACACTACTCTCCAGATTGGATAGTCTGCGCAGGGGGACCGCGCTCAAACCGCCGACGCCCGCAGAGGCCGCGCTTGTCGATTTCGCTGCTACGCCAACGTATGCGTTGGCTGCGACTGCGCTTCGCGCCTTGACACAACAGGATAATGCCCGAGTTTTTCGTCCGGATGTTTTGTACGGGTGCTTGCGCGCTTTGCAGATTGCTGACGGTGGCAACAGTTCATTCGCCGCTGCGACCTTGCGCGAAAGAGAGCGAAATCGACATGAGAGCAGGCAGCTTGCTCGGCGCGCGATCGGAAGCACTTTGCTGCTCAAGGGGCTGGAAGCTGAAGTAGCAGTGATTTCCTCCCCAGAGAGTATGGATGCACGGCATCTCTACGTGGCGATGACGCGAGGCTCCAATCGCCTCGTCGTGTGCTCATCCACACCGATACTCACGCCCCAGCCCGGGTGATCCATCAGGCCTCTCGTTGGAACTCGACCTGTGCCAAAAACAGTACACGGGCCGGGTCCTCGACAAGCACTGCCGCCGGCGTAGCGCCGTTCAGCAAGGCATGCGGGGACAGGAATCATTCAACCTCGCCCCAGCCAGCGGTGCTGGCTTAGTCCATCTTTCTCTCGCTGGAACGGACCGGAATCACGTAACACTGCCAAGATCTCGGCCAAGATCTCGGTCAAGAGGGCTGCCGGCTGACTATCAGGATGGAACTGCCAGATGGGATAGCGATAGCTGGGTGTCGGATTTGCAACGATACCGCCAACAGAAGCCCTGAACGATGCATCGTGGTTGCACGGTCGTCTCCGCCGTGGGCTGGGGCCAATGCTTTGCTGAGGTGGGCCGCGCTGGGCCAGTGCGCAGCCAATGCCTCGCGCACGGCGCTGGGGTCACGAAGGATCTGTCGGGCGGGTGTGAGCACGTCTACCTCAGCAACCAGGTGCGGATCGTACCCCGTGCTCTCTACGAACGGTAATCCGCCTGGACAACTCAAGCGATAGTCAGATCCACTTTCATTGCCGTCCGAGCCGAACTAGCCGACGTACCTGCCGGCGCCTGACCTCATGATGGCTCTCTCAGATAGCCACCATCAACGAGGTACTCCCTAAGTGCAACGTTCCCTTTCAGGAAGCTGTCGGTAGAGGACAGCGATTCGCGTTCAAGCGTCGGCAGGGGATCCAACTTACCGTCAGGCCAATGGGCGAATCGATTCACTACCACAGCGGACATCGGCTCGATGGGCCCTCTTCCCTTGCCAGCTCGAGATACGCCCTTGTCACTGTAATAGCTGGGCGCGCGCATCGCTAGCGGAGCAAGTAGGACGTAGAAGCGATGCCGCCAATACTCTTCTTGCTCCACAAGCACCAACTTGTGCTCCTTAGCGATGACCAGCACCTTGATCATCTCGTACTGCTGAAGCAGACGGGCGGCCGTCAGCCACGCAAGACGGTCTGCAATCGGAGGCCCACTGTCCGCACCGGCCGAGAGAGCCTCATAGGCGCGCTCCAGGGACTGGATTGCCTGGTCAAGCATTCGCTGGCTACGCTGGACTCTCATCGGCAGAAGAACTGCAGCCATGGATACGAATGCCGACACCGCTG
Organism: Stenotrophomonas sp. GD03819; assembly: GCF_029841665.1. Classification (NCBI taxonomy): domain Bacteria; kingdom Pseudomonadati; phylum Pseudomonadota; class Gammaproteobacteria; order Lysobacterales; family Lysobacteraceae; genus Stenotrophomonas; species Stenotrophomonas sp. GD03819. The sequence goes on along the minus strand of NZ_JAOCEW010000020.1, from coordinate 57,477 downwards.
CCGCTGCTGCGGAAAGGCCCGCAAATACTACGGTCCAAAGACCAATCTGACTACTTAGATCCATTCAACCTTCTCACTGAAACATTGCAATCATCGCTCAGTAATCCCAAGGCGACTGCAGTTGGGTCATGATTCCCCGAGTCCCTCTAACCTCGCAGTTCGACACGTTTCCGACAACGCCGTTCTCGATCTCAACGAGGAAGCTGAATCTAATGTCATCAATGTCAACGTCCATCTCACCGTCGACGTTTCTATGCGGAATTGGCACCCTATCTTCACTATCCCAAGTTGCCGTATCCCAGTCAGGATGGGTGAAGCTGATGAATACCTCAACCGCGCAGTTCCCAAATCCGATGTACTTGTTGTCTTCCTCGCTAACCCTGTAGAGCCCGGTCAATTGAAGCTCTGAAACTCGTTGAACATAGTGCACATCGATCTCAGCGTCCTCGACATCCGTTGCTTCAACTCCATAGTCCTGAAGCATCTCGGTTAGGGCAGACTCGAACTGGCTGCGTGCGGCGATGACCAATGCAATAGTTTCAGCTCCCTCTGGTTCAATGGCGAGTGTCTTCAGCAGCGCAGCCATGGAAGTGACACGTTGAATGTGCGGCGTCTTCTCACAGGCGCTAGCGAAGTCACCATCGTGTGATAGGACAATCAGTGGATTGCGCTCACTCAGATCGCTAGTAATAGCGGAAAATATGAATGCATCAGGGAACTGATTCTTCTTGCCTGCCGGCCCAAACAGTCCCGTGCCGTCGGTGTAATGAGTTAAGACCTCACTTGGCTTGACGGCATCAATGCTGCGAACCTCAGCATTGAAGCGGTTGTGAAGTCGGCGCTTTACCGCATCCAGATGTCCGCCGAACAGCGAGCTGCGTAGTTGCTCACGATCAACCACTGGGATGGCAAGATCCATGTGCTGCTTGGCCAAACCACGTATGTCCGCCTTGGTCAGGGGCTCAAGCTTTTCGAAATCAATATCCCTGAATCGCTTGGCAACTTCGATCACGGTCAGATCCGTGACCACTACCCGTACAAGCTCATGCTCCACCAGGTCCGCAAGGGTGGAAGCCTCAGCTTTGCTGAGTTGATAGCCCCAGCTGATCCAGACGTTTGCATCTACAAAAACCCGTTGCGCTCGTTTCGCTGCCATCTCCTAGCCTTTCCGAACTCGCTGCTGCATTGGTTGTTCCTGGACTTTCCCTGGCGCCCAGTGGCGATTTGGCTCGCCACGCGTAAAGCCTAACGCAGCCCCCCATTTCTTAGCTACCAGAGTGAGGGCCAAGCCATCACTTCAAGATGCAATTCTTGCCGGTACAGGGTGCGCAGCATGATTTCGAACGAACTGACGACGCGCCCCAGAGTGTCTGACGCCGAACTGGATCCCTAGGGAACTTGCCCTGCGCCTGAAAGGGTTGCGCTGGGTGAGCACAACAGCAAGGCTCGTCAGCTGATGACGGGCCATGAACGTGCCCAGCTCGCCAAGCGGTCGCGAAGATCAGCCAGGATCGACTGTTCGCGATTCATATCTCACAGACATTACTGATATCCAACTAGCGACCTGCTTCTATTAGTCGCTCCGGGGGTAGCTTTGCTGCTGAATCCAACTGCCCCACGATCTGTCACAGGGTACGGGAACTACTCTGGACCAAGGAGCGACCCGAATGAAGTCCGCCTTACAGGCCATTGTTCTGGCAATGAAGTTCGGCGTTGTCGCTGGCAATGCATCCGCTGCAGACCACAAGCTCAACCCCTTCAAATTGGCCTACGATGGTGGAGTGCGGTCACTCTATCTGCCCATCCCCTTACGAAGTTCTCCTGCTCTTCCGTTTCAATGGCTCCGGGACGGGCTGCTCGCACCTGGGAAATGGCATCGCTACCGTCAACGGCACCTCCTGCCTGAAGAAGCAACATCGACGCTACGGTTCCTGCACGTCCAAGCCCTCCCTTGCAATGAACAATTACCTTCTCGCCCGCCAGCAGGGAGCCCGTGAGCTTAGGCCCCAAGGACTGCCACGGCTCCAGCAAGCGTGTATCCGGGGCCGCCCCATCGGTGATGGGAAGTCCATACCATAGAAGCCCGTGCGCCGCTGCACGTTCTGGAAGTCCCAGGATTCGGAGCTCTTCGAACTCCCATTCCTCGATCAGCGAAATCAGATGTCGTGCCCCCCAGGCGACAATTGAGTCTAGATCGAGATCCAGATCCCTGGCCCAGGCCCCGGTCATGGCGGCTTCCTGGTACTTCCCGGGTGCGAAGGTGATGCCAATTGCACCGCCATTCGCTCCCACCGGCAGTGTTCCAATAACCAATGCATGTGTGTGGCTTGTTCTGATCATCTCGGCCCTCCACGGGGAGCCACAGTGTTGCTTGTGAATGTTCACCGGCGCGATCGATCCTGGGCCGCGTCCAAGCTGGGGGGCCTTTGCGGGACAATGGCAAGCTTCCTTTGCAGGTTGAACGCCTGACTGGAGGTCCACAGGTACGCTTGGCCGCGCTGCCCCTATCAGACTTACCCAGTCGCGCCGTCGTACCGCTGCATCTGGCTCATCTGACCAACTTGAGCTGGTGCCGACCTAGATCACATCCGTTCCATCAGCTGCCCCCATCTGTGTCGCCGATGCGCCTCTGGATGCAATGAACAGGTGCATTGCCTGACGCGACTCCATGGCGTGGGGAGGCAGCTCGATCCCCAGGCGATAGCAGATTGATCGCGCATAGGCGATCTGCGACTTCGTCGGTCGCTTAATGTCCCAATCAAGCAGCTCTGGTATCAGGCGAGAAAGCTCGTCAGCCAAGCGTCGCGAGATCGCCCGTGAGTCGGCGCCTTGTTGGAGCTTCTCAATCTGGCGGCGAAGATCCAGCTCTGACTCCTTGGTCAGCAATAGCTCCAAGGTGAACTCTGAGTCAGCATCCACTAAGAAGAAGCTCATGTCGCCACTCTGTCAAAGTACGGGCCAGCCACTCGCATCAAGGCCCTATGCCACCCGCGCCCATGATGCTACCGTAAGTACTGTAGACCAAAAGTACTGCACGGCGAAAGCTGGCGGGTGTGAATGCTCCTCCGCACCAGCTAGCCCTAGGCGCCGCCATCAAGGACGGCAGACTGGCGCTGGGCGTATCTCAGGAGGAGTTCGCGGCTCAACTGGGAATGCACAGGACCCAGCTAGGACATATCGAACAAGGCAAGAAGGACTGCAGGCTCTCAACGATCGTTCGGATCGCCAAGGCACTGAATATGCCAGCCTCCTCGCTGCTAGCGTCGGCTCAGCTGTGACCTGCAGCATGCAACGGATCACTTCAGGTCCCTCATTAGCTGCCCACCCGGTGTAGGACTCGCTGACTGCTCTGCCTACTTGAACCGCTTGGAGAGCTCATTGTTCTGCTGCTTGTACCTTTCTGCCCGTCCGCGCTCTTGGACAAGCTTCTCGCGAACGTCTGTCAGTTCGGCGGCCAGCTCCCCGCATAGCGTTGTGAGTAGCTTCACCTTTGCTTTCTCCGCTTCATAGCGAGTTCTAAGCATCTCCAGCTTCAGCATTTCGGTCGCGCGCTTAGTGGGGATGCTCTCCGCCGACCGCGCGGCATTGAGTCTCTCAAGGGCCAAACGGTGCGACCGGTAGAGCGCCTGCCTGGTAATGCCACAAGCAGCAGCAACGGACACTACTGTCGGCACAGGACCTCCCAACCTCCAGAGCGCGATCTGGGCTTCCACCTCGGCTAGAACACGCTGACGCATCAGGAACCCCCTTTGATCTTCTTCAGAATCAGCTCTGCAGAAGACAAGCGCCCCTCAGCAATCAGACGAGACTGCTCCGGGATGCCCCTCAGCTTAAGAAATTCTTTCAGGTCTTGCCGTCGAAGCTCCCACCAAGGAGCGTGCTTAGCAGTAGCGGTGAAGTTCAAACAACCAGCGCACGTACCAGGCGTCCGCTTGGCCGCGTTCGGTCCCATTGCATTACCCTCACAGCGGCTCCGATTCTCGCGGTAGAAGCAGTAGCCCCAGTCACAGGGACCAAGCACCACGCCAGACCCGAGCATTTGCATGACTTCTCGATTGGTCGAGGCTCGATCCAGCACATCACTCATCCGCAACAGACTTGAGGCCATTACTTGCTCGGGAAGATTGGTAAAAACCGCTTCAGCATTGACCAAGTCATCCATAGCGCTGACCACCTCGTTTGCCTGCTCTTCGTCGAGCAGCAGTGACAGGTCCCGATCAAGCCCAACGTAGTATGTATCGGTGATCCTCGCCTCCAGGTGTCCATACTGGTATGCCAGCGCCCCTAAACTGGTCCGGTCACGTCTTGCTATGAAGCGCGCCAGGAAGCGCCGCAGCGGACGAAACTGGATCTTTTCTGAATCGAACTCCGGCAAACTTGCCTTCGCGAAAACCCTCATGCTGGTGCGCAGGCCCGCGTAGCTATCTACCCTGGCTATCCGCTCATCTCCTCGAGCCTCCGCTCGCGCGCGTCCTCTGTACATCCCCAGAACGAACAGAGCCGTAGTCCCAACCTCTTCCCGGATGGGACGTCCAAGTCGCTCCAGAAAGTTCAATGCATCGGAGACAGCAGGAGCAGAAATCCACTCATGCTGCCTGCGAGATTTGCTAAGAACACCCTCGATCACGTCGGGCACTCGTCCATCACCAGAATCATGGTGTGCTCCGCCGGAGCGAACGCTCTTCGTCGTAACCCGGCGAACTTCGGAGGGCCGCATTGAGCTGAGCATGCAAATGATGAAGACTGCAGCACCTTCGGCGATCTGGAGCATGTTCTGCTCACCATAGCCCACGCGAGGATCTAGATGTCTGAGCGCCTTAGATTTGAAACCTTCGAAGGGCAGAGCCCGCTTAGCCTCATAGAACGATGCTGATCTCCCCCCTGCCGAGTTAACTCGCCCAACCTCACTAGCCAAGGCGTGCTGCAGAAAGCCCACCACCGCCTCACCATCCTGCTCCACTAGGATGATTGCGTCGGCGAGAAGCGCGAGGTAGTCAGCTTCAGCTGCGTCAATCGGCAGCGACCGATTCTTCTCTTCTAAGGAGGAAGCCTTCGCCAACCTTCGTCCGACTCTAATGATCTCTGCACGTAGGGTCTTCGAGTCTATAGCCGCATCCAACAGAAAATCTTCAACATTAAGGAACTTAGCTCGCGTGCGCTTGGCACCAGCCGCCTTTCTCCCCACCTCCTGGCTAGCTGCCACCCATGGCAGGATCATATCCGCACTCAGATCATTCGGAGTCCTTGCTCCTTCACTACTACACCATTGAGCGAACTGTCTAAGTACCAGAAACCGCTCCAAGATCACGTGGGCATATCGACTTGACCGCGGAACTCTACCCAAGATGACCCGCGCCAGATATCGCTTTACAGGCAAGCGCCATCCATCGGGGACACGTGAAAGATCCATTCGCAAGCACTCAACAACTCCATCGAGTACTGTCCTCTGGAGAACCCAATCGTCGGACTCGAAGCAAATGCCGAAGTCATCAAGGCTAAGCTCGTCGACCTCAGTTTGTTTTTTGCGAGCGGATTTCATGTCTACTCCAAAACTATGACAGGCACCGCAGCCGCGAGCTTCTCCCCAGCTCTCAGAATGTCTTTAGGCACTCTCCCGAGCAGTGCCACCAGAACTTCATGAGCTCTCTCAAAGGCATGCTTGTACCTGATGGAGACGTCCCTTGAGGTATTCGATGCCTCCTTCATCTCGTCAAATGCGTGCTTCGCAGCAATCATCCGTGCGATGTGCTTCGGGCTATCAAGAACCACGATGCTGTTGGGGCAGAAAGCACAGTGCAAGTAATCTGTGCATTTGCTCCCCTCCCTCGATAACGGGGCCACGCCAGACGTGGCGTCAGCACAATCATATCCCTGCGTTGTTCCGTATGCCCTCCGTCTAGAGCGCTCCGCCTCTGCAGATCGAACTACCGACCCCATGAAGCCCAGAAGCTTCGCAGCTGCCACTCCCTTCCGTTCGGGTGAACTGATGTAGAGCCCGGTAGTTCTGGAACTCTTGTGCTGCAACTCGGACTGTATCAGTTCAATCTTCTCGCCCCGGTCTCCTAGCAGCCTGGCGCCTGAGATCCTCAGATCCACAAAGTTGAAGTCTGGCAGATCGAATTTCTCTATGAATACCGCAAGTTCGTTGTGCCAACTCTGCACCGATACGATGCCCGCCCTCCCCTTGAATTGATTGAGGAACAGCCTGTCTGCCCTTGCCCCCGCAAACTGACGAAGTACTTTGGTGTACTCCAAGAGCTCCGCAATCAATGTGGGAACGGCGTACGCGCCCTCGACACTTACGGCAGCCCCGTTCTGTTCTGAAGCGCGAAACTTGTCCCAGGTGAAGACCTTCTTCAGTGGGTCCACCGGATGCTCGCTAATACAATCCACGCTCAGCTCCATCAGACCGCCCGGATTAGCTCGCGTTTCAATAGCGATGTACAGCAGGTACGGAATGTAGTCCGGGATCTCCAAGAACAGATATTTTTTCAAAGCGCGATACGGAGTTGCAGCGGTGATGTACCCGGCGGCGTACTGCCTTCCTTTGTCAATCACGCCGTTGTCGACGCCTTTCTGCATTCTGCGTATGGCGTCCCTACTCTTGTCGGGAAGTCCAGGAACGGCCTTGCCAGTTGCTAGCGCGCTCATCACCCGCATGCGAGCCCTGACCTCATCGATTCCCTTCTTTGAGGCGACAAGGACACTTCTAATTTCATCTCGCGAGAGGACATTCTGGCGCCGACACTCTTCCTCCCGCTGGAACCGTCCGTGAGGAAAGTATATGTTCATCCATGCAATTGATCTCGCCGAGTCATTTGCACCAAGCCATGCGTAGATCTGCCGAACAAAGTTGTAGTGACTCCCCCCGGTCTTCAGAAGAAGTTTTGCTTTCAGCCACTCTTCGAATCTCTGTGAAACTGATGAGCTTCGCATGACTTCCCATGCTTCACCTCCGTGTTCAACGAGGAAGCTTGCAAACTTCCGCAGCGACCGCCAGGCCTGCCTTCTGCTCGACGTTCTGTAGGTTGCGGTGATTGCACCGAAGGCGCTAAGAAGTGCATTAGCGGCCTTTGCCCCGATCCCCAAGCTTGAGAAGTCATAGCTATCAACGGGGTCACCAGGAAGGTCACCTGAGAAACGTATGATTAGGCTGGGGGTCACCCTAGAGCCTCCTCAGTCTCGAGCATCGCTCTCAGCGTTCCGGCGTCGATCGAGCTTACAGACGCCAAGTAGAGCTCTGTAGTTTGCGCACTGTTGTGTGCCAGAAGATGCTGAACGATCTTGATTGGGTTGATGTTGGCCCCCTTCCTCGCCATAGCCTCAAGACGGCTTTCCATGTTCGCCGCAAAGGTATGTCTTGCCATATGAGGATTCACCTTCAGACCAAGCTTGTCTGCCACCCGTTTGAATGCTTGGTAGTACGCTTTTATGCTTGGTAGTACGCTTTGGATGTGACCGGGCGCCCCTTGGAATTCAGGAAGATCCGAACGGATTCATCCAATGACTTCGCGGCCCATTTTTTCCTGACAGTCTCACAGTAGTCGAATGTCCTCTGTATCAGCCGAGCTGTCGCAACTAGGTCGATCGTCTTACCACCCTTCGTCGTGGTCTCGATATAGTTGATTTTTAGGATGCTCTTTGGAAGCTGGTCCAGCTCGAGATCTGCGACTGTCGTGCGTCGGGCGCCAGTGCCCAGAGTCCAAAGGAATATCAGCGAGTACGGCATCCTAAGATTCGCCGCCATGAGCGAAGTCTCTTCAGGACTCATGGCCCGCACCCGTTTTTTGTATCTTTTCGCACGCCGGAGGCGACTGGTACGTGCTAGAAACTGAGCTATTGGCTCTGTGTCCCAGCTGCCATGGGAATCAGCCAGGCCAGCGCCATCCCAATGCTGCAAGAACTTGTAGAACTCACGAACGGTCGTCGTCCGGAGATTGACAGTAGTCCTTGCCAGCTTCCTCTTCCTGCCCGGATCTGATGACAAGAAGCGGCGGTACTCACTCAGAAGAACCGCAGTCGGCCTAGTCCAGTCTTCTCCATTGTGTTCTACGTACTCAAGCCAGCTCTTCAGCCCCTCGGCATAGGTGGACAGTGTCTTCTGTCGTGTGCGAGTGGAGTCGATCCGAAAAGTGTCGAGAAGAAACGCGAAGGCCCCCCAATGGAAATTTCCATCTTGAGAAACAAGTAAAGGGAAGCAGGGTTCGAGCCGCGGGAGTGAATTCTCCGAGAGCGCGGCAGCCGGAGGAACGAGCTTGTTCAGCTCGGCCGTGGGTATCAATGACGTCCGCAGAAGGTGCACAATGCGCTCCCAGACACGGTTGACATGTACCATGCTACCCTAATCCCAGAATGGAACCGCAGCGCGCTGGAAACCCTGCGCGAGCCACTGGAATCCGGCCACATCCGCATCGCCCGCGCGGCGCGCAGCGTGCAGTACCCCGCGCGGTTCCAACTGGTGGCTGCGATGAATCCCTGCCCGTGCGGCTGGGCCGGTGACCGCAGCAACCGTTGCCTGTGCAGCGACGAGCGCATCAACCGCTATCGTGCGCGAGTGTCCGGCCCGCTGCTGGACCGCATCGATCTGCATATCGGCGTAACGCGAATGGACGCGGTGGAGCTGCGGGAGAGCACGCCGCTGGGTGAGCCCAGTGCTGCGGTACGTGCACGGGTGGAAGCCGCCCATGCCCGGCAGCAGGCACGTGGCGGGCTCAATGCACATCTGCCGCCGGCGGCGCTGCGGGCGTGCACGAAGCTGAGCGAGGCCGATCAGGATCTACTTGAGCAGGCGATTGAACGTCTGCAGCTTTCCGCACGGGCGATGCACCGGATTCTGCGCGTGGCGCGCACGATTGCGGATCTGGCGGGTTGCGAAGTGATCCGGACGGCGCATCTGGCTGAGGCGATTGGCTATCGGCAGCTGGATCGGGGAAAGCCGGGAGTATGACGAAAGATCACATCAGGATGAAGGAGGCGCGCCGCGTCTCGTCAAACTGCAGGCTATTCACTGAAAGGGCGCCAATGTCGCGCAGTAGCCCAAGAGTGTGACGCTCCCATACCTCCGAAGGCCCCGCGATATCAGTATCCACGGCATGAATGCGATACACCGGCGCGAAGTCATCCCGTTCGTCCTCGAACGGACAGTCAAGCACCCAGCGCTTTGATGCGCTATCGGTTACCAGCATCATTCGCGGCAGGTCATGGAATCCGCGATACGCCAGGATGCGGTACTGCCCAGGAAGAAGAACCATCGGAACTCTCGGCAAATTCGCGGTTCAGCGGCCGCGTCCGAACAGTACACCCCGCTTCGCCAGCGACGCCAGCCGACGGCTGACCAGCGCGTGCAGCTCCGCCAGTTCCGACGCCCGGCCAGCCGTCATGTTGTCGCCAAACAGCACCCGTGACAACGCCGCCTCGTCGCTGTCGTCCGGGTGCTGCCACCGGTCCCGGTACACCTTCTGGCACACCAGCCAGGCCAGCCGCAGCCCCCCACCGGGCAACGGACGGACCACGCGCTCGTAGACGTGCCAGAACTGGTACTCGGCCTGCAGGTCGATCACAGGCGTCACGGACGGCGCCTGCCGGAGCCGTCCCGGGCTTTGGATGTCGAACAACGGTGATCGCGGGTTGTACTGAGCCATGCCGACAGGATGACCCAGCAACATTGTGGGAACCTTGCGTCGCCGCCAGAAAATCCCTGTTGATTGCGCAAGGCGTGCTTCTGGCAGGGGTCAGCTATCCACGCATGGCGTGGATCTACTCAGAAGGTCATCGAGGTACTGAACATCAGCTGCCGTGGCGCGCTGCGCTGCAGGGTCTGGTAATCCCCCGAGAAGGACGAGCCGGCAATGGTGGCGGTGCCGATGTTGTGCCGGTTGAACAGGTTGCTCACGTCCAGCCGCAGTTCCAGGCCGGGCACTACGCTGTCCGCACCAAATCGATACGCGGCATAGGTGTTGACCTGCCAGAAGGTCGGCACGCGGATGTCGTTCTCGTAGGTGAACGGCTGGCGCAGGTAGGAGGTGCTGGTGGCACCAAAGCGCCAGTCGCCGAAGTGGGCGGACAGGTCGCTGACCAGCGAGATCTGTGGGTAGCCTGGCTGGGCGTTGCCCTTGATCGGGTACACCATGTCGCCCACCACGAAATCGCTGTCGTAGTAAGAACGGGCCACGGCCACGCCCTGGTAGAACTGCAGGTGGTCGCTCAGATCGGCGGTGATGCCGAGGTCGGCCCCGATCACGTGCATCTTCGGCATCAGCCGAACCGTGTTGATCTGCGCGAACTGAGTACCGATGGCGGCCGACAGCAGTCGGTTACGGATGTCGTTGTAGAACACGTCGCCAGTGATCGTCAGCCGGTCGAAGCGGTGTGATGCGCCCACGGTGAGGTTCCAGTTCTTCTCCGGGCGCAGCGTGCCGGCCACGCGGTCGAACTCTTCCTGGTCGGTGATGGTCCATGCCGAGGCGGTGTAGCCGATGTTGCCGCGCTGGGCCACACGGTAGCCGTTCATGGTGTTGGCCAGGTCAATGAAGGCATCGGTGGATTCGGTCGGGCTCCAGAACAGCGAGACGTGCGGCAGGAAGTTGCTCTTCGCGCGCAGCGTGCCGTTCACCGGCCGGTCCTTGGCATCACCCAGGCCGCCACCGCGGGTGCGGAAGTCCACGGCCTTGAAGCCGACACCCAGCTTCAGCGTGTCGTTCAGCACGATGTCGTCCTGCAGGTAGAACTGGCGCGAGCGGGTCACCCAGCTCGATGCGTTGTCGGTCTTGAACGCGGGGCCGTACACGTCGAACGGGCCGGTGGCCTTCAGCGGCGGGCCCTCGCCCAGCAGTGGCTGCTGGTACCACTCGGTCTTGGCCGCGGCCTTGCTCTTCTCCTGCCAGAAACCGGCAGTGAAGGTGTGCGCGCCGGTCTCGAACTGCAGGTTGACCATGCCGCCCAGGCGGTTGAGGCGCGGCGTCTGTACCTGTTCGGAGAACGGTGCGCCGTTGGGCGACGGTACGGTCGGGTCGGTCAGCGTGGCCTGGGTGTGGCTGTTGGCGTTGTACAGCTGCACGTTGCCACTCAGCGCCGGGGTGATCTGGAAGCGGTGGTTGATCGAGGACACGCGGTCGCGGGTGGTCTGGCCGGTGTCGTACGGAATCAGTTCGGACAGCTCACCGCAGGTGTAGGCGCCGCAGGATTTGTCCGCGTTTTCCGGCGAGGCCACGTACCACGCCCACGCATAATCGGGATAGAAGATGTCGGCCTTCCAGCCCAGCTTGCGGATCATGTCGAAGGAGATGTTGTTGTAGCCCCAGACCTTGGCCTTGCTGTCGGACAGGAACACGGTGACATCGCCCCAAGCGACGTCCTGCTGCAGCTTCAGGTCGCCGCGCAGGAAGTTCTGCGTGCCCTCGCCCTGGTACTTGTCGGCGGACACGCGCTGCAGGTCGACCAGCACTTTCGGGCCATGCTCACCGAGCTGGCCGCTCTGCCCGGACACGGTGGTGACCAGCGTGTTGTTGCTGCCCACGCCCTGCTTCACGCGCAGGCTGGGCGTGTCCTGCAGCTCGCGCAGGCGGTATTCCAGGCTGCCGCCGTTGACGCTGCTGGAGAACACGCTGACCGGTGCGCCGCCAGGGCTGACCGTGATCGCGCCGATACCATCGGGCACGCCCACGTTCACCACGCTGGTGCCGGTGAGCGAGAGGAAGCCGTTGTCGTTCAGCGGCACGCCCTCGAAGGTGATGCCCATTTCATTCATGCGGAAGCCGCGCACGAACAGGCTGGTGGCCGAGATATCCAGGCCCAGCCCATCGGTGGCGGTGTAGCTGGCACCGGGCACCTGCTTGAGCATGGCCAGGCCGTTGTTGCCGGTGACCATCGCGTCGAGGTCTTCGGCCTTGATGATGTAGCGGTTGGGGCCGATCACCTGGGTCGGTGCCACGGCCGCACCGCGCGGTGTGGCGATGACCTGCAGGGCGTTGAGTGTAGTGGGCGTGTCGTGCGCGGCATCGTGCGTTTCTGCGGCGTACGCAGGTGCGGTGGTGGCCGCGATGATGGCCAGGGCGAGGCGTGTCGTGGGTGGGGTGTTCATGGGCAGATCCAGGATGCAGGGAGAGAGCGGCGCAGGTGCACGGCCAGCGCGTTGCAGCACCGGTGTCGGCGCCCTGGCTGGCGATGCGATTGCGTTGGGGGTGACGGCGCAGTGCGCGCCGGTCAGTGGCAGAGGAAGACGATCCTCTGCCTCAGAATTCGATGGCGTGATTTCGACGTGCGAAATTCTTGCATCGCGCTGCCGCATTCGCCATTGCGCGGTGGTACAGCGCGAATGGCGATAGGGATGGGTGGATTATACGTGGGTATAGCCCCGGCGTGGTCGGGGCCGACCTTGGTCGGCGCTTGCCGTCTGCGTGTGCCAACCAAGGTTGGCAGCTACCTCGACAGCTGACCGCGCGGTTACTGCAGGACGAAGCGCTCGATCGCCCGCGCCACGCCGTCATCGGCATTGCTGGTGGTTTCAAACCGCGCCACCGCCTTCACAGCATCAATGGCATTGCCCATCGCCACGCTGGTACCGGCGTACTGCAGCATGGTCAGGTCGTTTTCCTGGTCGCCGATGGCCATCACGTTGGCGCGGTCGATGCCCAGGTGCGCGGCCAGCTTCTGCAGGCTCGGGCCCTTCCCGGCGCGGCGGTCGAACACTTCCAGGAAGAACGGTGCGCTCTTCAGCACCGCGAAGCGCTCGGTCAGTTCGCTGGGCAGGCGCGCGATGGCGGCATCCAGCACGTCGGGCGCGTCGATCATCATCAGCTTGATGAAGGACATCGACGGGTCCATGTCTTCCACGCGGCGATACGACAGCGGCATCCGCGAAAGATGCGAGTCGGCCACGGTGTAATAGCTGATGTCCTGGTTGGGCGTGTACATGCGCTGGCTGTCCAGGGCCTGGAAGTGCACGCCCAGGTCGCGGGCCACCTGCTCGCAGAACAGGAAGTCGTCGAAGCTGAGCGGATACTCGACCACGGTTTCGCGCGTGCCGATGCGTTGCACCAGGCCGCCATTGCAGGCGATGCAGTAGTCGTCGTCGCCGGTGATGCCCAGCTCGTGCAGGAACGGTGCCAGGCCGGGAACCGGGCGGCCACTGGTCAGCACGATGTGCACCCCCAGCGCGCGCGCCTGCGCGATGGCCTGCTTGGCCCGGGCGGTGAGCGTGTGGCTGGGGTCCAGCAGGGTGCCATCCATGTCGATGGCGACCAGTTCGATGGTCGATTGCCTGCGGCCCATGTCCATTGCGTTCAACTCGTGCGGGGCACGCCAGTTTACCCCCTCATGCCCGGTTCACCTCTTTGCCCACGTTGGCCGGGATACTGCGGGAGCCTGTGCGTCCCCCACCGCAGGACGGCCCGCTGACCGCCCTTCCCTGGAGAACCTTGCGACGCATGACCTACCGTGCCCCCGAAACCAACGACAGTGCGCCTCTGGCCCAGCAGATCGAGCAGATGATCGACGAGCTGCCCGGCGAGCAGGTCAGCGTCGGCACCCTGCTCAGTGCGCTGGGCGATGAAGGCCTGCTGCTGATCGTGATCCTGCTCTCGGCCATCTTCATCATTCCGGTGTCGATTCCGGGGCTGAGCACCGTGTTCGGCGCCTCGATCCTGCTCATCGGCCTGAGCCGGGTGCGCAACCGCCCGCTGTGGGTGCCGCAGAAGCTGGCGCGCCGCGAGATCGCCACCGACAAGCTGAAGGCCAACCTGGGCCGTGCGCTGAAGTGGGTGCACCGCATGGAGCGGCTGTCGCGGCCGATGCGGCTGGCGGTGATGGTGCGCTCGAAGAAGATGATGCGCCTGAACAACCTGATGCTGGTGTTCGCGACCCTGCTGCTGATGGCGCCCGCCGGGCCGATACCCTTCAGCAACACGCTGCCGGCGCTGGCGCTGATGTCCTTTGCAATCGGCTTCATCCAGCGCGATGGCGCGGCGGTGGCGGCCGGTTACGGCTTCGTGGTGGCCACGGTGGTGTATTTCGGCGTGCTGCTGGGCGGCGTCGGGTTTGCTGCCGAGTCGGTGTTCAGCGGGTTCCGCAGCAGTACTGCGGAACTGTAGAGCCGAGCCCATGCTCGGCTTACGCGCGCACCGCGCGGGTTTCCGTGCACCGAACCAAGAGCAGCCGAGCATGGGCTCGGCTCTACAGAACTACTTGGCCGACACCCGCCACACCACGTCGCCCACGTCGTCGGCGACCAGCAGCGCGCCCTCTGCATCCATGGCCATCCCCACCGGCGCACCCATCAGCGTCTTCTCGTCCTTCGAGGCGAAGCCACTGACCACAGTCTGTGGCCGCCCGGTCGGCTTGCCGTCCTTGAACGGTACGTACACCACTTCGTACCCGCTCAGCGGCGAACGGTCCCAGCTGCCGTGTTCGCCGATGAAGGCACCGCCGTGGTACTGCGCCGGCAGTGCCTGGCCGGTGTAGAACAGCAGGCCCAGCGGCGCCACGTGCGAGCCGATGGCGTAGTCCGGCACGATCGCCTTGGCCACCAGGTCCGGCCGCTGCGGCTGCACGCGCTCGTCCACGTGCTGGCCGTAGTAACTGTAGGGCCAACCGTAGAAACCATCTTCTTTCACCGAGGTCAGGTAATCCGGCACCAGGTCGGCACCGATCTCATCGCGTTCGTTCGCAACAGCCCACAACTTTCCGGTGCTCGGCTCCCAGTCCAGGCCGGTCGGGTTGCGGATGCCCGAGGCGAAGATGCGGCTGCCATGGGTGGCCACGTCCACTTCCAGCACCACCGCGCGGCGGTATTCGACGGCCAGGCCATTCTCGGTGATGTTGCTGTTGGAACCCACGCCCACGTACAGCTTGCGGCCATCGCGGCTGGCCAGCAGTTCCTTGGTCCAGTGGTGGTTGATGGTGCTGGGCAGGTCGGTGAACTCGCGGCCCTTGTCGGACATGCGGGTTTCGCCGGGCACGTAGTGGTACTGCATGATGTTGCCGGTGTTGGCCACGTACAGCGTGTCACCGATCAACTGGATGCCGAACGGCGAGTGCAGGCCCTCGATGTAGACGTGCTGGGTCCAGGTGTTCGTTCCCGGCGTGCGGCGCAGCAGGGTAACCCGGTTGCCGCCCTTGCCGGCCTTGCCCGAGCGCGCCTTCACCTTGCCGGCAATCCACTGCTTGGGCGTGGTGACCGGTTCTTCGCCGGGGCCGTTGCCTTCCACCACCAGCACATCGCCGTTGGGCAGGGTCAGCAGGCGCCGCGGATGCTGCAGGTTGGCGGCGATGCGCTCGATCTTCAGGCCTTCGGCCACCGTGGGTGACTGGCCATCGGCCCAGCCCACGCCGCGTGGCACCTGCATTGGCGGCATCAGGAAGTTCTTCGGTGCCGGCAGCGGTGGCTTTGCGCCGGACTGGTCGGTGGGGTGATATTCGGCCTTGCCCGCGCAGGCCGACAGAGTGACGGCCAGTGCCAGCGCGGCGACGGTGGGCAGGATGTGCTTAGCCATGACGACCTCCCTGCAGCACCGGCGGCTGCAGTGACAGCAGGATCAGACCCAGGGCGATCAGGGCCACGGTCAGCGCCGACAGGATCGTACCCGGCACGGCAGCGGCATACGCATCGCGGCTGTGCACGAACGCGTTCCAGATGGCCAGCACCACCGCGACCAGGTTGAGGAAGAAGTCGATGCGGTCGATACGGGTGGCGGTACCGCTGCGGCGCCAGACCGCGAACAGGTTGATCAGGCGCGGAATGATGGCGATCAGCAGGCCGAAGGTGATCAGCCAGGCAGCGGCCTTGCCCCACATCACCTCGGCGCTGTTGAGATAGATCGCGTCGAAGATCAATACACCGACGAAGAAGCCGAAGGGTATCGGGTTCAACAGGCTGAACAGCGTGGTGCCGAGGCCGCGGTGGGCTTGGGCGAGCGGATTGACCATCATCGTGCTCCGACGCGGAAGGGTGCACGGGCTGTAGTAGCACAGCCAGATGTGAGGGCGCGCGATGACACCGCTTGTGTAGAGCCGAGCCCATGCTCGGCTGCTTTACACACGGGACCGTCCGATCAGCCGAGCATGGGCTCGGCTCTACAGGAATGCGCAGTCGTCATTACCCCGCGGCATAAGCGTTTGTGACGCAATCGGCACATCTGCAGATTGGGTGTGTGAAGAGGTAGGGGGTTGTTCGTTGTGTCGCGTTTGGCTCGTTGCGATGGGGCAGTTCCGCCCCGCCGTCCTGCCATGCCGATTCACAACAGAAGGATTCGTGTATGAAGCGACACACGCAACGCTCCGCGCCACCACGCTCCGCGCGCCTGGCCCTTGCCACTGCCCTGGTGCTGGGCAGCCTGGCCGTCACCGCCCAGGCCCAGCAGGCCGATCCGCTGGCCGGGCGTCAGTGGCATCTGCTCAACACCGGGCAGGCCGTACTGGGCGATACGCTGCCGGTGGCCGGCAACGATCTCAACGTGGATGGCCTGTTCCGCAATGGCATCCGTGGCCAGGGCGTCACCATCGCCATCGTCGATGACGGCCTGCAGATCGCCCACCCGGACCTGGCCGCCAACGTCGCGGCGGTCGCGGGCAAGAACTTCGCCAACCAGAGCAACAATCCCTCACCGTCCAATCCGGACCGCGACAATCACGGCACCATGGTCGGCGGTATCGCCGGTGCGGTGGGCGCCAACAACCTGGGCGTGCGCGGAGTGGCCTCAGCCGCCACACTCAAGGGCTTCAATTTCCTGGCATCCAATGCCCAGGGCAACTCGAATTCCAACATCGAGTACTCGTGGTGGGACGGCGCCGAAGTGGCCGACGTGGGGGTCTTCAACAACAGCTGGGGCTCCAGCCCGGGCAACCCCAACCTGCCGTTGGCCTACAGCCAGAACGACATCACCGCCTATGAGCAGGCCATGTCCGGCACCCGTGGCGGGCGCGGTGGCATCTACGTGAAAGCCGCCGGCAACAACCACAACAACGGCGCACGCTCGGATGGCACCGACATCTGCTCGGCAGACACCAAGAACCGCAACACGGGCTGCATTCCGGCCGGCCGCGATCCGCGCAACAACCTGTTCAACGTGATCACTGTTGCCGCCGTGCGCGCCGATGGCGTGCGCTCGTCCTACTCGTCCACCGGCTCGGCGCTGTGGGTGTCCGGCTTCGGCGGCGAGAATGGCTGGCAGCGGCAGGTCGTGCCGGGGCAGCTGGCGATCCGCTACGATCCGGCCATCCTCACCACCGACGTCACCGGCTGCGCGCAGGGCAGCAACAAGAATACGAGCCTGCGCAACACATTGGACGGCGATCAGTCCGCCATCGACAGCACCTGCAACTACACCGGCAAGATGAACGGTACCTCGGCGGCCACGCCGATGGTGTCGGGCGTGGCGGCACTGCTGCTGGAAACCAATCCAAACCTGTCCTACCGCGATGTGAAGTACATCCTGGCCACCACGGCCACCCGCAATGACCCGAACCGGGCGGCGGTCACGCACTCCGATGGCCGCGTGCTGGTGCCGGGTTGGACGGTGAATGCCGCCGGCCGCGCCTACAGCAACTGGTACGGCTTCGGCGTGGTCAACGCCGCCCGTGCAGTAGAGGTCGCCGAGAACTTCCAGTCGCTGGGTGCATTGGTGGACAGCGGCTGGCGCAACACGACGCGCACCGTAGCCATCGGCAATACCTCGGCCGCTGCTGCTCGCCTGACCTTCCAGCTGGCCAATGGCGCGCGCAACATCGAAAGCGTGCAGCTCGGCTTCCGGGTCAATCACAGCAACACCCGCCAGCTGCAGTTCGTGCTGGTCTCGCCCAGTGGCACGCGCAGCGTGGTGCAGCCGGCATTCACCGCGATCGGCTCTGGCCTCAATGGTGTCCAGCGCAACTTCACCAACTGGGACCTGCTGTCCAGCAATGCCTTCCTGGATGAGAACGCCACGGGCACCTGGACGCTGGAAGTCACCGACCTGGGGCAGGCCGCGAACGCTGCATCGCGTGGCAACCTCGAATTCTTCAAGATCCGCGTTCTGGGGCACTGATGATGAAGACGACCATTCTGTTGAGCACCCTCGCCCTCGCGGCGATGACCACCACCGCCTGGGCACAGAGTTCGGGCCAGACACCTCCGGCGAAGACCTTGTCGACCGTAGACACGCAGCAGTTGAAGGCGGAGGCCACCGGCCGTTCGTTCAATGTGGGCGGCGCGCGCTTCCAGCTGGCGCCGTCGGCAACCGTGCAGCCGGCCAGCGGCGGCCAGTTCCGGATCACGACCGGGGCTGATGCCAGCGCGGCGGCCGTCGGTACCCGCAGCAAGCGGTCCACCGATGCGTCTACCGGTGTGGCCGCACGTGCGGATGCCGGCGCCAGCAAGTTTGCGGCCGCTGTCTCCAACGATGGCGCGCCAGTGGTGGCGACCTCGCGGGTCAAGGTGTTCTTCACCGATGCGGCCTCGGCCCAGCGTGCGGCCACCGCCACCGGCGGCACCGTGGTGAAGGTATCCAAGGCCTCCGGCCGCGCGATTGTGGAGTACCCGTCGGTGAACGCGGCGCTGGATGCGACCACCAAGCTGCTGTCGACCGCCGGCATCAAGGCGGCCGAGCCGGACGTGGTGCAGTGGGAAGAAACCAAGTAAGGCGTTGAGTGGTGCCCCCGGCCGGTTGGCTCTCCTGGCCGGCCGGGGGATGGGTGTGGGGGGATGTGCCGACCAACGGTCGGCACCCACCAACAGCAGATCCAGACGTGCCAACCAAGGTTGGCACCCACCAGCGTCAGCGGGCGGCGAGTGTGTCGCTGTGTTTGCGGCTGCAGCTGGCCAGCGCGTCGTTGCCGGCGGCTGGATGAGCGGGCTCCAGCAGCAGGCGCTGCACGTCGGAGAACAGCTTGTCCACCGGCATGCCATAGGGCGCGAACAGGCGCAGGCGGCCCTGGCGGTCGAACACGTAGCCACCGGCGATGTGGCTCATGGTGTAGGTCTCCGGCACCTGGCCGGGCTCTTTCTCATAGAACGCCTTGAAGTCGCTGGCCATCGCGGCCAACTGCGCTTCGTTGCCAACCAGTGCGATCGCCTTGGGGTCGAAGGCTTCCACATAGGTGCGCGCCACCTCCGGCGTATCACGCGCCGGGTCGACGCTGACGAACACCACCTGCAGCTGGTCGGCATCCTTGCCCATCAGGTGCTTGACCTGACTCAGCTCGACCATGGTGGTCGGGCACACATCCGGGCAGCTGGTGAAACCGAAGAACAGATAGGTCACCTGCCCCTGCAGGTCCTTCGGGCCACGCACGGTGCCGTGGCTGTCGGGCATCGACCACTGCTGGCCAAGTTCTTCGCAGGCGATGTCCTTGGAGTAGAAGTCCATGCGCGACTGCGCACTGCAGCCAGCCAGCAGGCCGATGGCCAGGCCTGCCAGCAGCGGCAGGCGGAAACGGGGAGAGAACAACGAACGGACAACAGCAGCAGGACGCTTCACGGGTACCACCAACGCAGATGCGGGCGGGGTCTCGGTCAGGCCTGCCCTTGGGGGAAAAGAGGGCTGAGGTGCCGGGGTGATCGCGCGATCCGTGCCGATCACCCCGGCCACGGTCAGTTGATCATCATGTGGTAGTGCATGCTCCAGATGATCCACACCGACAACGCGACGATGATGAACAGGATCACCAGGGTGAACACGAAGCTGGCCAGGTTCCAGCCACCTTCGGACTTGCGGTCCATGTGCAGGAAATAGACCAGCTGCACCAGGATCTGCGCCACCGCGAAGCCGACCAGCAGGAACAGCGTGAGCGGACGCGACAGCACCGGGTTCATCACCAGCGCGAACGGCACCACGGTCAGCAGCGCGCACAGCACGAAGCCGATCAGGTAGGACTTGGTGGAGCCGTGCGCATTGCCGGCGCGCGAGGTTTCGACGTGGGCCATGTCAGAAGGCTCCGATCAGGTAGACGAAGGTGAAGACGCAGATCCACACCAGGTCCAGGAAGTGCCAGAACAGGCTCAGGCACGACACGCGGGTGATGTTGGTCGGGGTCAGGCCACGGCGGTAGACCTGGTGCATGACCACCGCCATCCAGATCAGGCCGCTGGCCACGTGCAGGCCGTGGGTGGCGACCAGCGCGAAGAACGCCGACAGGTAGGCACTGGTGCTGGGGCCTGCGCCTTCGTGGATCAGGTGCGAGAACTCATAGATCTCCATGCCGATGAACGAGGCACCGAGCACGAAGGTCACGCCCAGCCAGCGCAGCACCGCCGAGGTGTCGTGGCGGTGCATCGCCAGTACGGCCTGGCCGTAGGTGATGCTGGAGACCAGCAGCAGGAAGGTCTCGGCCATCACGAACGGCAGCGAGAACAGCTCCTTGCCGGTGGGGCCGCCGGCGTAGGCGGTGCTGAGCACCGCGTACGAGGCGAACAGCGAACCGAACAGCACCAGGTCGGACATGAGGTAGACCCACATGCCGAACACCTTCATGCCGCCCTGCTCGTGGCTGTGGTCGTGTTCGTGGTGGTCCTCGTGTGCCTGCGTGCCGGTGGCCAGCTCGGGGCGGGTCAACAGGTTCATGCGCGTACCTCCTTCAGCTTGGCAAGGTTGGCCGCTTCAGTGCGCGCCACCTCTTCGGAACTGACGTAGTAGTCCACGTCCTCGTCGTAGGACCGCACGATCAGGGTGACGATCATCGCGATGAAGCTGGCCGCGGCCATCCACCAGATGTGCCAGACCAGGGCGAAGCACAGCACCAGGATCCAGATGTTGAGGATCAGCGGCACGCCGGTGTTCTTCGGCATGTGGATCGGCGCGTACGTCTTCGGCGGCGGCGGCAGGCCGCGCTTCTTCGCTTCGTGGAAGGCGTCCAGCTCATCGGCCTTGGGCACCACCGCGAAGTTGTAGAACGGCGGCGGCGACGGCGTGGCCCATTCCAGCGTGCGCGCATTCCACGGGTCGCCGGTCAGGTCCAGGTTGCGCTTGCGGTCGCGAACGCTCACGTAGATCTGCACCAGCATCAGGATGATGCCCGCGAACACGAACAGCGCGCCGATGAAGGCAGCGATCAGGTACGGCGTCCACGCCGGGTTGTCGTACTGGTTCATGCGACGGGTCATGCCCATGAAGCCCAGCATGTACAGCGGCATGAAGGCCAGGTAGAAGCCGATCACCCAGCAGGCGAACGACCACTTGCCCAGGCGCTCGTTGAGGGTGAAGCCGAACACCTTCGGGAACCAGTAGGCGAAGCCGGCCAGGTAGCCGAACAACGCGCCGCCGATGATGGTGTTGTGGAAGTGCGCGACCAGGAACAGGCTGTTGTGCAGCAGGAAGTCCGCGCCCGGGATGGCCAGCAGCACGCCGGTCATGCCACCGATGGTGAAGGTGACCAGGAAGGCGATGGTCCACAGCATCGGCACGCTGAACTCGACGCGGCCGCCATACATGGTGAACAGCCAGGTGAAGATCTTCACCCCGGTGGGGATGGCGATGATCATCGTCATGATGCCGAAGAAGGCATTGACGCTGGCACCGGAGCCCATGGTGAAGAAGTGGTGCAGCCAGACGATGAACGACAGGATGCCGATCGCCAGCGTGGCGCCCACCATGGACTTGTAACCGAACAGCTTCTTGCGCGCGAACGTGGCCGTGACTTCAGAGAAGATGCCGAACGCCGGCAGCACCAGGATGTACACCTCCGGATGGCCCCAGGCCCACACCAGGTTCACGTACATCATCGGGTTGCCACCCAATGTGTTGGTGTAGAAGTTGAAGTCGAGGTAGCGATCCAGGGTGAGCGCGCCCAGCGCCACGGTCAGGATCGGGAAGGCGGCGATGATGATCACGCTGGTGACCAGCACGGTCCAGGTGAACACCGGCATCTTCATCAGGGTCATGCCCGGCGCACGCATGCGCAGGATGGTGATGAACAGGTTGACGCCGGTCAGCAAGGTGCCGATACCGGATGCCTGCAACGCCCAGATGTAGTAATCAACACCCACGCCTGGGCTGAACTCGATGCCCGACAGCGGCGGATAGGCCACCCAGCCGGTCATGGCGAATTCGCCAACGCCCAGCGAGATCATCATCAGCGCTGCGCCGACCACGAAGATCCAGAAGCTGAAGGCGTTGAGGAACGGGAACGCCATGTCGCGCGCACCAATCTGCAGCGGCACGATGATGTTCATCAGGCCGACCACGAACGGGGTGGCCACGAAGAAGATCATGATCACGCCGTGCGCGGTGAAGATCTGGTCGTAGTGCTCCGGTGGCAGGAAGCCATCACTGCCCGGCCCGGCCGCGGCCAGCTGCGCGCGCATCATCAGCGCGTCGGCGAAGCCACGCACCAGCATGACCAGCGCCACCACCACATACATGATGCCGATCTTCTTGTGGTCCACGGTGGTGAACCAGTCGCGCCACAGCGGGCCCCACAGCTTGAAGTACGTCACTGCGCCAAGCAGCGCGAGGCCACCCAGCACCATGGCCGCCAATGTGACCACGACGATCGGCTCGTGCAGCGGCACGGCCTCCCACGTCAATTTACCCAACATGTTCGTTACTCCTGGGAAACCTGAGCACCGCCGGCAGCGCCCGCCGGGGTAGCAGCAGCGGTGTTCTCACCGACGCCGATGAACTGGTCGATGACCTTCTTGAACAGCAACGGTTCAACACTGGAGAAGTGCTGCACCGGTGCGTTCTTCGACGGCGCGGCCAGCGCCTTGAACTGCGTGAAGCTGAGCGCGTCGGGCGCGCTGCGCACTTCGGCCACCCAGCGCTCGAAGTCTTCGTTGCTGCTGGCAGTGGCGATGAACTTCATGTTCGAGAAGCCATGCCCGCTGTAGTTGCCGGACATGCCACGGAACTGGCCGGGTTCGTTGGCGATCAGGTGCAGCTGCGTGCGCATGCCGGCCATCGCGTAGATCTGCCCACCCAGCTGCGGGATGAAGAAGGTATTCATCGTCGAGTTGGAGGTGACGTTGAATGCCAGCGGACGATTGGCCGGGAAGTTGAGCTGGTTGACCGTGGCGATGCCCAGGTCCGGGTACACGAACACCCACTTCCAGTCGGTGGCGATCACGTCCACGTGCAGCGGTTCGCCAGCCACGTCCAGCGGCTTGTAGGGGTCCAGCTCGTGGGTCGACTTCCACACGATCACCGCCAGCACCGCGATGATGATCAGCGGCACGCCCCAGACCACGATCTCCACCTTGGTGGAGTGCGACCAGTCCGGCGTGTATTTCGCTTTGGTGTTGCCAGCGCGGTAGCGCCACGCGAACACGAAGGTCAGCACGATGGCCGGTATCACCACGATCAGCATCAGGCCGATGCAGATCAGGATCAGGTCGCGCTGGGCGAGCCCGACCATGCCCTTCGAATCCAGCAGCACCCAGTCACAGCCCGACAGGCCGACGCAGGCCAGGGCGACCAGCGCCAGGCGGATGCGGTTCCAGCAGATATTCATTGGAGGTCAACCCTGTTGAAGAAGCGCGCTTGACCGGCTCGCCTGCGCGCAGCGCCCGGGCGTGGAGCGGCTACACTGTGGGTACGAGGTCGCCTACAAGCAGGCGAACCAATCCAATCAAGCCCATACAAGATACAGCATTGTATGGACTTGTGCATCTGCACGTATGGAAAAATCTGACCGATGACGCCACCTGCCGCCGGCCGCCGCCTGAAACGCCCCAATCGCACCTGGGTCCGCCCCTTCCGCGAGGGCGCCGGCCCGCTGTACCTGCAGATTGCCCAGCAGGTGCGCGAGGCGGTGGATGACGGCGTGCTGCGCCCGGGCGACCGCCTGCCGCCGCAGCGCGACCTGGCCCAGCAGGTGGGCGTGGACCTGACCACGGTCACCCGCGCCTTTGCCGAACTGCGCCAGGCCGGCCTGCTCGACGCGCAGGGCGCGGGCGGCACCTTCATCGCGCTGTCGGCCGGCAACCGCAGCACCTCGGTCGACCTGAGCATGAACATCCCGCCGCTGCTGGGCAGCGCGCCGTTCGCGCAGGGCATGGAAGCCGGCTTCCAGCACGTGGGCCAGCAGCTGGGCCAGGGTGAACTGATGAGCTACCACGTCGGCGCCGGTACCCGCGAGGACCGCGCCGCCGCCGTACAGTGGCTGGCACCGATCCTGGCGACGGTCGGCACCGACCAGGTAGTGATCTGCCCCGGTGCGCAGACCGCGCTGTGCGCGCTGATCCTGGCCCGCACCCAGCCAGGCGAGCTGATCGCCGCCGAGCAGCTGACCTACCCGGGCCTGCTGGCCGCCGCGCGCGTGCTGCAGCGGGGCGTGGTGCCGGTGGCGATGGACGCCGAAGGCATGCTGCCCGAGGCACTGGAAGAAGCCTGCCAGCTGCGCCGCCCGCGCCTGCTGTACCTGGTACCGACCATCCAGAACCCGACCACCGCGACGATGTCGGCACAACGCCGGCAGGCCCTGCTGGCGGTTGCCAAGCGCCACGATCTGACCGTGATCGAAGACGATCCCTACTGGTTGCTGGCCGGGGATGCCGCGCCGCCGTTGGCCGCCCATCGCGACGCCGGCTGCCCGGTCTACTACATCTCCACCCTGTCCAAGTGCCTGGCCCCGGGCCTGCGCACCGCTTACCTGGTGGTGCCGGCCGGCGAGCCGATGGAGCCGGTGCTGGACGCCCTGCGCGCGATCGCACTGATGCCGACCCAGTCGATGGTGGCGGTGGCCTCGCAGTGGATCCGCAGTGGCCAGGCCCAGGACATGGTGCAGCGCTTCCAGCAGGAACTGCGCGAGCGCCAGGCCATTGCCGCGCAGTACCTGCCGTCCCGTGCCCAGGCGCATCCGGCCGGCCTGCATGTGTGGCTGCCGCTGCCGCCACGGCTTGACCAGTACCGGCTGATCCAGGCCGCGCAGGAACAGGGCCTGGGCATCGCCAGTTCCGACGCCTTCAGCGTGGAAGAACCGCCGCCGGGCAACGCCATCCGACTGTCGCTGGGCGGCGCGGTCGACCAAGGCGCGCTGGCCGGGGCGCTGGCCAAGCTGAACGAGATCCTGTCTGAAGCCCCCGAGGCCCGGCACAGCGCCATCGTCTGAGTCGTCCACGTGGCACGACATCCATACAAGATGATATTTTGTATGCAATGTATGGATGAAGGGACGTGCATCGATGCGCGCCGAGAAACTGAAGTTCCACCTGGTGATGGCCGGTTGCGGCGGCTTTGTCGTGCTGATGCTGGCCGCGCTGGCCTGGGTCTGCCTGCAGCCACAGACCGTGGACGTACAGGCCGCCGAACGCCATGCCATCGAGCAGTGCCTGCAGCGCAGCGAGGATCCGTCGCGTAGCGAGATCCAGCGTCGCGCGCAGGCCGATTCCTGCCGCGAGATGCGCAAGCAGTACGTGCACAAGTTCGGCCGGGAAGACTCCTGATGGGCGCAGCCGCGCCGCGCCGCCGCTGGCTGCTGCCGACGATGATCGCCCTCGCCTGCCTGTTCATGGCCGGCGTGGCGGCTGCACTGTGGCAGTACTTCGGTTACAGCGCGCAGTCCACGTTCACCGAACAGGCCATCGTCTTCGACGACTCGCAGCTGCGCCTGCCGGCCGATCTGGCCGGAGATACCGGCCGCATCCGCGTGGTGCATTTCTGGGACCCGGCCTGCGGGGTGTGCAACCGCGAGACCGGTGCCCACCTGAGCTACCTGATCAGCATGTACCGCCGCGCCGGCATCGACTTCTACGCGATCCGTCGCCCTGGCACGCAGGGCGAACTGCCCGAGCCGCTGCGCAACAAGGTGATCAACCTGCCGTCCATCGACGGCATCGAGCACATCCCGGCCAGCCCTGCGGTGGCGATCTGGGACCGGCAGGGCCATCTGGCCTACGCCGGCCCGTACAGCATCGGCATGGTCTGCAACTCGGCCAACAGTTTCGTCGAACCGCTGCTGGACAGACTGGTGCGCGGCGAAACCGTGCGCCCCAAGGGACTGCTTGCCGTGGGCTGCTACTGCCCCTGGCAGGCCAAGCGCTGAGGACGCGCAATGACATCACTGGCTCTGGGTGGCGCGACCGCCGCAAACAACAACGGCGGTCACCTGTCCGAACCGACCGATGGTTATGGACAGGCTCCCGCCGTTGGAAGCAACGATACGCCCCGACATGCTCCGTACATGCCGCGACCGGATGTCG
The DNA here is from genome assembly GCF_029841665.1 of Stenotrophomonas sp. GD03819. Lineage (NCBI taxonomy): Bacteria > Pseudomonadati > Pseudomonadota > Gammaproteobacteria > Lysobacterales > Lysobacteraceae > Stenotrophomonas > Stenotrophomonas sp. GD03819. Next base: position 31,373 of record NZ_JAOCEW010000020.1, on the reverse strand, counting down.
CAGCGCGCGAGTGGGTGCAGGACGTGCTCGCGCACAGCGGTCCGATCTACCTGCGCATCGTCAATTCGCTGGAACGCACGGTGCGCCGTGGTGGTCTGGCACCGGGACAGCGCCTGCCCTCGCAGCGCGCGTTGGCGCAGCAGCTGGGCATCGACCTGACCACGGTCACCCGCGCCTTCGATGAAGCACGCAAGCGTGGCCTGATCGAAGCGCGTGGACCACAGGGCAGCTTCATCGCACCGCCCAAGGCCGGCTTCGACCAGGCGGTGGACCTGAGCATGAACGTGCCGCCGGTGCCTGATGCCGACGCGCTGGCGGAGACGCTGCGTCGCGGCGCCGCCGCCGTGCTTGCGCGCAGCAACGCACCGAACCTGATGACCTATCACCTGGGGGGCGGCAACCCCACTGATCGCCATGCCGCGGCGCGCTGGCTGCAGCCGATGCTGGGCGTCGTGGCTGACAACTGCCTGCTGCTGACCGAAGGCGCACAGGTGGCACTGGCCGCGATCCTGGTCAGCCAGGGCCGCGATGGCGACGCAATCCTGTGCGACACGCTGGTCTACCCGGGGCTGCTGCAGGCCGCGGGGGCGCTTGGCCGGCGGCTGGTTCCGGTGGAAGGCGACGAGCACGGCATGTGCCCCGAGGCGCTGGTGCGGCAGGCACGCGAAGGTGGCGCGCGGCTGGTCTATCTCAACCCCACCTGCCAGAACCCGACCGCACTGACATTGCCGTTGCAGCGGCGCGAAGCGCTGGCACGCATATTGGAAAGCGAGGGCCTGCTGGCGATCGAAGATGATCCGTACTGGCATCTTGCCGAAGAGGCACCGATACCGCTGGCAACGCTGGCACCGCGCCATGTGTTCTATGTGGCGACGCTGTCGAAGGTGATCAGCCCTGGCCTGCGCACCGCGTTCGTGCAGTGCCCGAACGCTGCGCACGCCGAGGCAATGGCATCGGCCCTACGCGCCACCCGGCTGATGGGGCACCCGTTGGTCTCAGCGCTGGCCAGCCAGCTGCTGCTGGATGGTTCGGCACAGTCACTGCTGGCGCAGGTGCGCACCGAGGCCCGCGAGCGCATGCGCATGGCGCGCTACCTGCTGGCGCCGTCGCTGCTGCTACGCGCCGAAGGCCTGCATGCCTGGTGTCGGGTGCCGGCACCATGGACCGACGCCACGCTGGTGCGTACCGCGCAGTTGCAGGGGCTGGCCATCGCTCCTTCATCGGCGTTTTGCCCGCCCGGGGTGCAGCGTCAGAACGGCGTGCGGTTGTCGCTGGGGCTGGCAGCGGATCGCCGGCAGCTGGAGAGCGCGTTGCGGCGGATTGACCGGTTGTTGTTGTCCGATGCGTTACCGGCGATCGAGCGGTAGGCGGAGAGCATCCACGCAGGGCGTGGATCTACGGGATCCGCTTCGGTAGATGCCAACCTTGATTGGCAATGTCCGTGCACGCCATGCGTGGATAGGGTGTGCCGACCAACGGTCGGCACCCACCAGGCTGGAGAAGAGCGGTAGCGCCGGGCCCTGCCCGGCGGACGATTCCCCGGCACGGTCGGAATGTGCCAACCAAGGTTGGCACCTACCCAAGCAGGGTCAGGCCAGGGCGGAGAGCGCCTGCACCAGCGCATCCATCTGCTGCGGCCGGGTGAACACCGACGGCGTCACCCGCACGCAGGCGCCGGAGTCCAACCCGTCGCGATGCGTGGTGAACACGCGATGCTCGTCCAGCAGGCGCTTCTGCAGCGCCATGTTGTCTGCCACGTTGGTGCGCCCACGCAGACGGAAGCTGGCCAAGGCGCTGGCCAGCGCCGGATCGGGCGAAGACAGCACTTCGATATGCGCCATCTGCCGTGCCGGCAGCGTCCAGCGCTCGCGCAGGTAGCGCAGGCGCGCCTGCTTGTTGGCCACGCCGATGCGCTGGTGCAGCGCGATCGCTTCCGGCAGTGCCAGGTAGGCGGCGAAGTTGACCGTGCCGGTGTGTACGCGACTGCCCACGCGGCCGTCGTCGGTCTCGCCCATGTACGGGTCGAGGTCCGCAACGCGGCCCCTGCGCACGTACATCGCGCCGACGCCGACCGGCGCACCGATCCATTTGTGCAGGTTGATGCCAACGAAATCGGCCTTCAGCTGTGGCACCGCGTAGTCGATCTGGCCAAACCCATGCGCAGCATCGACGATCACATCGATACCGCGTGCGCGCGCACGCTCGGCAATCTCGGCCACCGGCAGCACCAGCCCGTGGCGATGGCTGACCTGGGTCAGCAGCACCAGTTTCAGGCGTGGCAGCCGCGCGAACGCGGCCTCGTAGGCCTGCAGGATCTGCGCGTGGTCGGGCACCGCCGGCAGCCCGATGCGCTCGACTCGCACGCCACGGCGCTGCTGCAGCCAGCGCATCGCGCCGATCATGCTGTCGTAGTCGATGTCGGCATACAGCACCTGGTCGCCGGGCTGCAGGCGGTTGTAGCCGCCAATCAACGCCAGCATCGCCTCGGTGGCGCCCCGAGTCAGTGCGATCTCATCCGCACCCACACCCAGCAGCTCGGCCACCTGCCGCTGTACTGCCAGGTACTGCGCCGGGAATTCACGGCGGCCGTACCAGGCGTTGCCACGGTTCACTTCAGCGGTGTGGCGCTGGTAACTGGCCAGCGTCTCAAGCCCCATCGCGCCCCAGTAGCCGTTCTCCAGATGGTTCACTTCGTCGGTGATGTCGAAGTGGCTGGCCACGGCGGTCCAGTAGTTTTCATCGCGGGCCAGCACGTCCGGCGCCACGGTCGTTGCGGGAATCTGCATGGGTGCAGCGTAACGCGCGGCAGCCGTGGCGGGCAGTGAAGACAGTGCAGCTGCAGCCGGCAGCAAGGTGCCTGCACGCAGAAGGGAACGGCGGGCCGGGTCCATCAGAAGCTCAGCCGGTACTGCGCGTACAGATTGGCACCGTCGGTGTCGTACGGCGCGTTGCGCGAGTAGATCAGGCCGCGGCTGGCCTGGAACGTGGCCTCATCCGGGTAGCGGTCGAACACGTTGTCGGCACCCACGCGCAGGCTGTGATGTTCGTTGATGCGATAGCCAACAGCCAGATCGAGGAAGCTCATCGCGCCGAAGCGCTGGTAGATGTCGCCCACTGCATTGCCGCTGGAGTCGGTCCAGGCACCGTAGTAGCGCATGCGCGCCATCAGCGACCAGGCGCCGATGTCCCAGCTGCCGGTCAGGCTGCCCTTGTGCTCGGGCAGGCGGTCTTCGAACAGCACGCGCTGGGTTTCGTTGGTCGCCACCGAGGTGCTGCCGTTGTCCACGCGGGTGCGGTTGTAGTTGTAGGCCAGGGTCAGCGTCATGCGGCCTGCGCCGAGGTCGCGCAGGTAATTGCCGACCACGTCCACGCCGGTGGTGGTGGTGTCGAAGTCGTTGGTGAAGTAGTTCACCGAGGTATAGCCCAGCGGATTGGGCGTACCGGCCGGAATGGCGAAGCTGGCCGACTGGCTGAAGCGGTCGGTGAGCCTGATCTGGTAGACATCCACCGAACCGGACAGGCCCAGGTCGGTGCGCCAGGTCAGGCCCAGCGAGGCGGTGCGCGATTCTTCGGGCTTCAGCGGCCTGGCACCGAGCAGCTGCGCCAGTGGATCGTTCGGCGACAGGCGGCCACTGGTGAAGATCTGCAGGGTGCGCGTGTCCAGGCCCTGGGTGGTACTGGTGGTGTTGAGCTGCGCCGGCGTCGGTGCACGGAAGCCGGTGGACACGGTACCGCGCAGGGCTACGTCCGGCGTGATCGCGAAGCGCGCCGACAGCTTGCCGTCCAGCGTGCTGCCGAAGCTGGAGAAGTCCTCGTAGCGGCTGGCCGCACCGATGCTCCAGCGCTCGCCCAGCGGCACTTCCATATCCACGTAGGCGGCCTTGCTGCGCTGGCTCCACTGCCCGGCCTGGCTGGCGGAGAAGCCCGGCGCGCCGTTGGAGTTGGCTTCCAAGCCCGCGACCGCGCCCGGGCCCACCGCGTACGAGGCCGGATCACCGGCGCGCACCTGGTAGGTCTCCTGGCGGAACTCGCCGCCGAAGGCGACGTTGATCGGCTTGGACAGCGCGCCCACCTCCCACTCGTAGTTGACGTCGGCGTTGGCGTTCTTCTCGGTCTGGGTCAGGCGGCCGAGATCGAACGCGGTCGGGCTGGCCGGACCCAGCGAGGCATTGATCGAGTTCTTCAGGCTGTAGTCGATGGCGTTGCGACCATACGAAGCACTGACATCCCAGCGCAGCTTGGGCGTGATCTCACCGCGCAGGCCGCCGACCAGCTGCAGATCGTTCTGGACGTTGCCGTACTGCGGGCTGAAGCCCACCGGGTACAGCGAACGCAGGTTCCAGCCCGGGAAAATGGCGGTGGTGCGGTAGGCGCCGGTGGTGGTGTCCGGGTTGCGCCAGTTGAAATCGCTGACGCCATCACTGTGGCTGTAAAGACCGAACGCGTACAGCTCCAGCGTCTCGCTGGCGTTGGCCTTCACGTTGAAGCCAACGCGGCGGCTTTCCAGGTCCGGCTGGCCCCAGCGCTGCACCGGGTTGGGCACGTCCAGCTCCGGATGGGCCGCCTGGAAGGCGATGGCATCGGGGCGCTGGCGGGTGCGCGAGGTGGCGTCGGAGTTGGACGACTCAGCGAACAGCACCAGGCTGCCATAGTCGCCCAGCGACCAGCCGGTGCGCGCACTGAAGTCGCGCGAGGCACCGTCCCCCTGCGCGTACTGCGAATAGCCGGCGGTGATCTCGGTGCCCGGACCATCCTCGAGGATGATGTTGATGACACCGGCGATGGCGTCCGAGCCGTACTGCGCAGACGCACCATCACGCAGTACCTCGATGCGCTTGATGGCACTGGTCGGAATCTGCGCCAGGTCGGCGGCCTGCGCGCCACGGTTGCCGAGCAGCGCGCTGCGGTGGAAGCGACGACCGTTGACCAGCACCAGGGTCTGGTCCGGCGACAGGCCACGCAGGGTCGCCGGGCGCACGAACACTTGGCCGTCCGCCATCGGCAGGCGCTGCACCACGAACGACGGCACCAGCTGGGCCAGCACATCCTTCAGGTCGGTGGATTCAACGGACGTGATGTCTTCCTTGGTGAACACGTCTACCGGCGCCAGCGTTTCGAACTGGGTGCGGTTGGAGGCACGGGTACCGGTGACCAGCATCGCATCGAGCTGGGTGGGCACGGCACGGCTACCGCCTGCGGCGTCGATCGCATCGGCCTCCGCTGCGATCGCGCCTCCTGCGCTGGCCATGGAAAGGGCAAGGAGGATGGAACGCGAAAGCTTCGAACGATGCACAGCAGGGCTCCGGGAGGACGCGACAGGGCCAGCACCTGTGCGGACACAACAGGCCTGGACAAGGCGCGCAGTCTCGGCCCGATGTGTGAAGGAGGCATGACGTCAGTACGACAGCTTGATGCCGCACAGGCGCAAGAACTGCTAAGCGCCGCGCCTGCCGATCCGCTACTGTGCCGGCATTGGATTCGGGGAAAGGCAGATGAGCGCGGCGGGCAAGGCGTTGTGGTACATCGAAACCCATGCGGACCGGCCATTGGCACTGGCCGATATCGCCGCTGCGGCGGGACTGTCACCCTTCCATCTTTCACGCCTGTTCCAGGCCCGCACCGGTACCTCGGTGGTGCGCTACCTGCGGGGACGGCGCCTGACCGCCGCCGCGCAACGATTGGCCAACGGTGCGGGCGACATCCTGCAGGTCGCGCTGGAGGCCGGCTATACCACCCATGCCGCGTTCACCCGCGCCTTCAGTGAACAGTTCGGGCAGACACCGGAGCGCGTACGCGAACAGGGCACCGATGGGCTGGCGCTGGTACAGGCGATCCGCGTGGATGATGCGCCGGCGCCCTGCGGTGAAGCGCCGCGGCTGCTCGACACGTCCGCGTTCCAGGTGGTGGGCATCGGCATGCGGCATACCCGCGACAGTGGCGGCGCGATTCCCGGCCAATGGGCGCAGCTCAACCGCGAATGGCCGACGCCCGCACCGATCAGCTTCGGTGTGTGCTGCAACAGCGACAACGATGGCGGCTTCGATTACATCGCCGCACTGCCGGCAAGCGTGGTGCCGAGCGTGCCTGCGCACTGGCAAAGTGTGCACATTCCGCCGCGTCGCTATCTGGTGGCCTGGCACGGCGCGCACATCTCGACCATCCGCTCGACCTGGTTCTGGCTGCTGGATCATTATCTTCCTGCGTCCAACCTCAGCCTTGCCGATGCACCGGATCTGGAATGCTACGACGCCCGATTCGATGAGCACACCGGCAACGGCGGCGTGGAGATCTGGCTGCCAGTCGACGAACGTCCCAACTGACAAGGAACTGAAGATGCGCATGACGGTTGCTGTGCTGGGAATGATCCTCATGGTCTTCACTGCCGTGGCCGATGCCAGCGAGACGCAGGCAGCCGGCGAGCGCCACGGCGCCACCACGGTGGCCAGCGCGGCTGTACGCGATGCGCAGCACCACGACGCGCTGCGCTACACGGTCTGGTACCCAGCGCTGGCCGGCAGCGGGGAAACCGCCCTGACCATCGGCCCGCCCGACGCGCCGCTGTTCGACGTCGGACGTGCCGCGATGGAGGCTCCCGTCGCAGGTGATCGCCTGCCAACGCTGCTGCTCTCGCATGGCAACGGCGGCAGTGCGCGCATGATGGGCTGGCTGGGCACCGCGCTGGCGCGGGCCGGGTATCTGGTGATCGCGGTCGATCATCCAGGCAACAACGGCATTGACACGATGACCCTGCCCGGCAGCATCCTGAGCTGGTTGCGTGCGGATGACCTGCGCGCCGCCCTGGCGGCCGTGCGGGCCGATCCAGTGCTGGGCCCGCACGTCGATCCTGAACGCCTGGGGGTTGCCGGGTTCTCGGCCGGTGGCTACACGGCGCTGCTGGCAGCCGGTGCACGACCGGACCTGCAGCGACTGCTGGCCTTCTGCACCGCACATCCGGACGACGGCGTCTGCCGGCCTCAACAGGAGGCCGCAACGCACTCAATGGAAGCGCGCGTTGCCGCTGCGGCCTCTCCAGCACTGGCGCCATGGATCTCCCAGGCCAACGACGCGCGCGCCATTCCCGGCGTGCGGGCGGCATTCCTGCTGGCTCCGGCGATCATCCAGGCCTTCGCGCCCGAGCAGCTGTCCTCGTTGCGGCTGCCCGTGTCGATCGTGCTGGGTGAGGCTGACACGGTCGCGCCGCCACAGACCAATGGCGCGGCCGCCGGGGTCCTGATTCCGGGCGCGGAACTGCAGCGCTTGGCCGATGTGGGCCACTATGATTTCCTGGCCGCGTGCACCGCGACCGGGCAGCAGCGGCTGCAGGACCTGTGCACTACGTCGGTGCCAAAGGCACAGACCCACGCGCAGGCAGTGGATGCAGCGATACGGTTCTTCGACCATTCACTGCGCTAGTGGCCGCCGGGCATGGCCCGGCGCTACAGTGGGCGCGTCCACGGAGAACCGATCATGCGCCTGCTGCACCTCACTCTGCCGGTATCTGACGTGGGTGCCGTGGCCAGCTACTTCCACGATGTGCTGCAGCAGCGCGTGGTCGGTACCCATGTGCACATCGGCTGGAGCACCATCGAACTGCAGCCCGCTGAAGGACGCCCGCTCGGTGGTGTGCACCTGGCGTTCAACGTGCCAGACAACCGCTTCGGCGAGGCGATGACTTGGTTGCGCGAACGCACGCCACTGCAGCGCAATCCGGCGGGACTGGACTACTTCGCGCTGGAGAGCAGCTGGCAGTCGCAGTCGGTGTACTTCACCGGCCCCGATGGCTTGATCCTGGAACTGATCGGTCGCCGTCGCTTGTCGGCCAGTACGCATCAGGGTGCCTTCCACGGCAGCGAACTGACCTGCCTGAGCGAAGTCGGCCTGCCCAGTCACGATGTCGACGCGGTGCGCGAGCAGTCCAGCCTGCGGTTCGGCCTGCAACCGATCAGCCCGCCTTCGCCGCAGTTCGCGCCGATGGGCGACGACGAGGGCCTGCTGATCGTGGTCGCTGCGGACCGGCGCTGGTTCCCCGAGCAGAAGGACCTGCCCAATGCACAGGGCCTGTTGCTGCAGGTCGGCGACGTGGCCGGCCCGGGCGTTGTGGAGGACGCTGCACTCGGCTGGCGGGTGCAGGCGATCTGAGCTACCAACTGCCGGACGCGCCGCCTCCGCCGCTGCGGCCACCGCCTCCGGACCAGCTGCTGGAGCTGCTCGACGACGAACTGCCGGATGACGAACTGGACGCGCTGCGTTCGCGGCGTGACGAAACCCGGCCACGTGCGCGCTCGCCCGGCAACATGGTGAACAACCCTACGAAGTACAGCAGCACGCCACACACACCTGACACGATCATCGCCAGCAGCCGTGGATCGTCACCTTCGGCACGATGGATCGCCAGCAACGCGCCCGCGGCATAACCGAGGGTCAACAGCACCAGCACCGTCATGCGCACGACGAAGCTGCTGCGGTTCTTCTTCCAGCGTGCGCGGCAGGCCTGCACCAGCAGGAACACCATCAGGGTGACAACACCCGCGGCGGCCTGCAGCAGCAGGTGCCGGGCCAGGCTCGGTGGCAGCTGGCCACGAAGCAGCGCCTGTACCAGCAAGACCATGCTGAGCACCAGCATGCCGCACAGGACGATGCGCACCCCGCGGCTGCGACGCCAGCACCAGCCGAGCAGGGCCGCCACCGGCACGCCCAGCGCCATCACGAAGCACAGGCCCGCCAGCAGGTGGCGTGGCAGCAGCAACGCCACGGACAGCGCGCCTGCGGCAACCACCGCTGTCAGCAGCATCGGACGCCCCCAGGCCGGCAAGGTCGGCCAGCTCGGCCTCGGTGCCGACGCATTGGCGGCCAGTGCCTTGCGCCGCCGCTCCCGACGGCTGCCGCTGAAATCGTCCTCGGTCTTCGCTGGCGGGAGGGGCGGCGGCGAGCGCCACAGCCCGGCCAGGAAGCCGGCCAGCAGGGTCAATGCCACCACCGAGTCTGCGCGGCGCCAGTCCGCAGGCAGCACATTGCTGGCCGACGGCGCTTCCCATGCAGGCAGGTCCTCGCCTTCGATCAGCGCCACCATGATCGTCGTGCCATCAAGCACGCCCTGGTCGACATCACCCTCACGAAAGCGCGGCACGATCGCGTTGTCGATGATGCGAGCGGCGTACGCGTCTGGTAGCGCACCTTCCAGGCCATAGCCAGTCTGGATGCGTACGCGGCGATCCTGCACCGCCACCAGCAACAGCACACCGTCGTCGACACCGGCGCGACCCAGCTGCCATTGATCAAATACCCGCTGTGCGTAGGGCTCGATGCCCTCGTTGCCCACGCTGGGTACCACCAGCACCTGCAGCTGTGCACCTTTCCGCACCTGCAGCTGCAGCGCCTGCCTGCGCAGGGTGGCGCGGGTTTCAGTGGACAGCGCGTTGGCCGTGTCCACCACGGGATCGTCCAGCGCCGGCACCGGGATTGCCGCCAGCGCCGCCATCGGCAGCAGGCACAGCAGCAACAACAGGCATGTCATGGCTGCGGCCTGCTGTCCTGCCCGCAGCATGCTCACGTACCCTGCCCTGCCTCGATCCGCGCATGCAGCGCCTGCAGCTGTGCCACCGTCTGGTTGAACACCTGCAGATCGGCATCCACCAGGGCCGCCCAGTCTGGCGCGTGCCCCAGCAGTTGCGCCACCTGCTCGTCCGGCGCGCGATCGAAGCCTTCGCCAAGCACAGCAAGATAACGCTCACGGAACCCGTCGGGGTCGCGCTGGTCCTGCACATACAGCTGCACGGCCAGCAGCCCCGCATACAGGTAGTTCACCAGATAGTTCGGGTCTTCATACATCAGGCGCTTGCCGATCCAGGTGTTGCGCAGCTGCGGGTAGCGCTCCGGTTGCTGGCCGAAGCGCGCCAGCACCTGCCCGGTCAGCGCGTCCAGATCATCGGCGGTGCCCAGCGTACCGGCGGCAACGCCCTGGTAGATCGACTGCTCCAGCTGCGCTTCCTCGGAAGAGGTGAACAGCTGCAGCACCATGTCGTCCAGCAGCGACTTCAGGTAATAGGCCTTGGCACGCGGGTCCTGTGCCTGCTGGTACAGCTGGTCGCGGAAGCGCAGCTCGTTGTAGATCGCGAACGCCTCGGTCAGCCACTGGCTGCCATTGCGCTGCAGCGGCGACGCATGACCGCGCTGCATCCACTCGCCATGCATGGCATGACCCGCTTCATGCGCGATTTCGACATCGCTTTCCAGATCGCCACGGCGCACGCCAACGAACAGCATTGCCGGCACACCGGGAGCGCTCACCGGGAACGCGTCCTGGCTGCGGTCACCGCGTTCGGTGGCCAGATCCATACGCTGGTTGGCCGGATCGAGCAGCGCGCGCAGTTCAGCGACGTACGCCGGCCCCAGGTGCTGCATGGCATCGGCGGCGTTGTCGCGCAGCTGCGCCAGCGTCAGCACCGGTGGCGTGTAGCCGGCATCGGGCACGGTGGTATCCCAGATCTGCGGCGCGTCAATGCCGGATCGCGCAGCGTGGTGCAGCAGCATCTCCTGGTAGGCGCGGCGGTCCTCCGCGTGCTGTTCGACCGCCACCAGCGTTGCATTCACTACGGCGGTATCCAGACCCATGCGCTGGTAGCCATGTGCCGGCGCCGAGCCATCGCCCTGCAGGCGTGCGGCCGCGTCATTCACCTGCACCAGCCCCAGCAGCACCGATGCCATCGGCTCACGGCGCGAGTGCAGCCCCTGCCAGTAACCCTTCCAGCCTGCCTCGCGCAGGGCACGGTCGGGCTGCTGGGCCAGCGCCTGCTTGTCGCGCCCCGTGTCCCAGTGCCGGCCGCCGTGCTCGATCTGCGGGTACTCGGCGCTGCGCAGGATCTGCCCGCGCAGGCGCGCGAAGCTGTCCAGCGCCGGATCGGCCAGTGCCTCCACGGCCTCATCCAGCGCGGCATTGGCCGGGGTGGCAGCCTCCTTCAGCGCGCGTGCGCGCAGGAAGCCATACGGTGCTGCCCACGCTGCATCTGCGGGTGCCTCGCGCAGTGCGGCGCGACCACTGCGGGCGATGCGGCTGCACAGCCCCGTCACCTGATCCAGCGCCTGGGCCGGACGCTGATCACGCGCATTGCGGGCGGCCTGCAGGTGCAGGTAGCCGTGATGTCGCAGGCACTGCGCCTCCAGTATCTCGGCCTGCCGGAAGCGTTCCGCGGGTGCAAGGGTGGACGCCTGCTGCAGGGCCTCGACGCGCCCGCCCAGCGCGACACGCGCGGCCTGTTCGGCGGTGGCATTGGCGAAGTAGGCGCGGTCATCGGCATGCACCGACTGTGCCTGGGCGCCGCTGAAGGGAGCTATCGCCAATACGGCGACGACGGCGGCGGTGGTGGTGCGCTTCCTGAAAGCCTGCATCGGCGTCTCCCTGCCTGGACCTGGGGTCGAGACTAGCAGTCACTGGCCCGCCGCGCCTGTGCCGGATCAGGCTTCAGATCGACTCGTCCTCACGCTTGACCAGTGTCCAGCAAGGCGCCTGCGCGAAGGTATAGGTCTGCTGGTCGCTGCTGTCCGGCGTACGGATCTGCACCTGCCGCTGCCCATCGGCCAGGGGGCTGACCTGCATTTCACGGCCCTGCCCGGCCAACGCGGCAGGATCGGGCATCACCGGCCACTCGACATCGGCCAGGGCCAACCGGCTTTCCACCTTGCGCGGTTCCGGCTCGGCCTCCGCATCGACGTAGCTGTCCAGCAGCGGATCGGCCGTGGCCTTTTCCTGCAGCGTGATCTCGTTGCCGAAATGCTTCAGGAACGTATCGAATTCCGGGTAGGGGCATTCACTGGCTGCAGCCACAGGTGTGGGCTCGGTGGCGCTGGTCGCCGGCGCCGCTGCGGCAGTCACGGCTTCGGCCGCTGTCTGTGGTGGCTGCGGCGCTGGCGTGCAGGCAACCAGCACCGCGCCGCAGGCAAGCACCAGCAGTGCAGGAGAAGGGTATCGACGCATGGGCTCATCCTGAATCCGGTCCGGTCGCTCCATGCTACCGCGCACCCTACAATTCCGGCATTCCGCCTGTCCGAGAGTCCTCATGCATCGCCTCCTGCTCCTGATCGGCCTGCTGCTGCCCGCCCTGTGGCCGGCCGTGGCGTTGGCCGTCGATGTCCACGAAGGCGACCTGCTGTTCGTCACTGCCGGCCGCAGCGGCCTGAGCGCGGCCATCGACGATGCCACCGGCACGCAGGGCGCACCCAGCTTCGATCACGTCGCCCTGGTCGCCTCGGCGCCGAAGGGCTGGGAGGTGCTGCACGCCGACGAGAAGGGATCACGCCGGCAATCGCTGACCGAGTTCCAGCAGGACGCCCACGCCAAGCAGCGGCAGATCGTGGTCTATCGCCTGCGCGCGCCGCAGCAGGCGGCCATCAAGGATGCGGTCGCCACCGCGCGCACGATGCTGGGCAAGCCCTACAACACGTCGTATGTGTTGAACGAGGACAGCTATTACTGTTCGGACTTCATCGAGCGTGCGTTCCGTGCGCACCGCGTGTTCGCATTGCAGCCGATGAACTTCCGCAACCCGCAGACCGGGCAGATCGCCCAGCACTGGGTCGATCTTTACCGCAGCATGGGCATGGACGTGCCGCAGGATCAGCCGGGCACCAATCCGAACGACATGTCGGCGGCGCCGGTGCTGCAGCGTATCGGCGTGCTGGAATAAGCAAAGCCCCGCACGGGGCGGGGCTTCGCCGGTCACGTTGCACGCGCAACGCGATCATTCTTCTTCGTCGTGGCCGCCCTGCTGCTGGTTCTGGTTGCGCTTCTGCTGTTCCTGCTGCTGTTGCTGCTGCTGGTCGCGGCCACGGCCCTGCTGCTGTTGCTGCTGCTGGTCGCGGCCACGGCCCTGCTGCTGATCCTGCTGGTTCTGCTGGCCCTGCTGCTTCTGGTTCGGGTTCTGGTTCTGCTGTGCCATGTCCGATCTCCAAAGCCACTCGCGGAATGCGGTGGACGTGGCCATCGTCTGCAGCGAATGGTTAATCACGCGTGGGTGGGCGGCTACATCTGTGTGTACGCATGTGAATGAACGCGCAGAAGCCCTTGTGGCACAAGCGGCTGAAGGATTCATGCGGGTTCGGCATGTGCTCATGCAGTGGTCAGCATGGCGCGCATTCATGGCGGTCTCAGCCGGAAACACGCGCGGAAGGAGGCTGGCTTCCCAACTCGCGCAGGCAAGCCAGCCCAGCATTCAGGGCATCACCGGCGGCACGTACGCCAGGGTCATCCCCAGCAGCCACAACAGGCCCAGCACCAGCGGAATGTGCACCAGCAGCTGGATGAAGGTGAAGCCGACGATGTCGCGTGCCTTCAGCCCCAGCACGCCCAGCAGCGGCAGCATCCAGAACGGATTGATCAGGTTCGGCAGCGCTTCGGCGGCGTTGTAGACCTGCACCGCCCAGCCAAGGTGCGCCTTCAGTTCGTTGGCGGCCTGCATCACGTACGGCGCCTCGATGATCCACTTGCCACCACCGGAGGGCACGAAGAAGCCTAGCACCGCCGAATAGACGCCCATCACCAGCGCGAAGGTATCGGTGCTGGCCACGTGCACGAACAGGCTCGACAGCCGGTGCGCCAGCGTCTGCCCATCGCCGCCAGCGGCGTGGGTGAGGATCATCGCGATGCCGCCGTACAGCGGGAACTGGATCAGCACGCCGGTGGTGCTGGGCACCGCCTTGGCCACCGCGTTGAGGAAACTGCGCGGGCGCCAGTGCAGCAGCAGGCCCAGCGAAATGAACAGGAAGTTGTAGGTGTTGAGGTTAGCGATGGCGGTGACCACCGGCTTGTTGGCGAACTCGTTGAACAGCCAGCCGAACGCCAGCAGCGAGAGCAGCACGGTCAGCAGCGGGCTGTATTCCAGCCATTCGCCCGGGCGCGTGCGGCGCTGCAACGGCTCCGGCTCGGCCTGCGCGGCGCCGGGGAAGTCTTCAGCGGTGCGGGCGCTGCCGGCGGCCGGTGCGGTCAACCAGGCGATCAGCAGCGAGACCAGGATCAGCACCGCGGTCAGTGCGATCGACTGCCACAGGAAGATGGTTTCGGTGAACGGCAGCACGCCGGTGATCTCGACCAGCCCCGGCGGCATGCTGGCCGGGTTGGCCTGCAGCTGCGCGGCCGACGAGCTCAGGCCCATCGCCCACACCGCGCCCAGCCCCAGGTAGGCCGAAGCACCGGCCGCGCGGTAGTCCATGCGCAGCTCGGTGCGGCGTGCCAGCGCACGCACCAGCAGGCCGCCGAACACCAGCGAGAACCCCCAGCTGAGCAGCGAGGCCAGCATGCTGACCAGGCCCACGTACACCACTGCACCGCGGCCGGTGCGCGGCACCCGGGCCAGGAAATCGATGAAGCGAGCGACCACCGGTGCCGTCGCCACGGCGTAGCCACCGATGACCACGAAGGCCATCTGCATGGTGAAGGGAATCAGGCTCCAGAAGCCGTCGCCGAAGGCGCTGGCGGTGGCCTGCGGGGTCGAGCCGAAGCCCATCGCCGCCAGCGCGACGATGACCACGCCCAGCACCGCGAACACGTACGCATCGGGGAACCACTTTTCCGCCCAGGCGGCCGAGCGCAACGCTGCGCGCGCCATCCAGCCGTCCTGTACTGCTGCCGTCGAGGCCATCGCCTACCCTCCCAGGTTCGATGGATCGATTCTGGGCGGTGGGGTGCAGGCTGTCAGCCACCTATTGGTCGTAGGCGGCGGAAGGCTCGGCGCTGTGCGCCGCCGCCCGAGCATGGGCTCGGGCGCTACGGATATCCGGTTTCGGGGGGGCCACCTGTAGAGCCGAGCCCACGCTAGGCTGCGCGTCTCAACGCAGCGCCAGGTCCACGGCGATGCCGGCAAACAGCGCGGCACCCACCCAGTTGTTGTGCAGGAACGCCTTGAAGCACGGGCCGCGCTCGCGGTTGCGGCAGATCCAGAACTCGTAGACCACCAGCACCGTGGCCACGGCCACGCCGGCCAGGTAGTAGCCGCCCAGCCCGCCGCGCACGCCAACCAGCGCCATGGTGGCCAGGAACAGCGCGTACAGCACGCCCTGGATGACCAGGTCGAGATCGCCGAACAGGATCGCGGTGGAGTGCGAGCCCATCTTCAGGTCGTCCTCGCGATCGACCATGGCGTACCAGGTGTCGTAAGCGGTGGACCACAGGATGTTGCCGGCATACAGCAGCCAGCCCAGCATCGGCACCTCGCCCTGCACGGCGGCGAACGCCATCGGGATACCCCAGCCGAACGACATGCCCAGGTAGACCTGTGGCAGATGGGTGTAGCGCTTCAGGTAGGGGTAGCTGGCGGCCAGGAACACGCCGATGAAGCTCAGGCCGATGGTCAGCCCGTTCATCGTCAGCACCAGGCCGAACGCAACCAGCATCAGCACCGCAAACAGCGCCAGCGCGGCACGGCCACTGATCGCGCCGGTGGCCAGCGGGCGCGCCTTGGTGCGCTCTACATGCGGGTCGAGCCAGCGGTCGGCGTAGTCGTTGATGACGCAGCCGGCCGAGCGGGTCAGCCACACACCGGCGGTGAACACGAACAGGGTCCACAGCGGCGGCAGGCCACCTGCGGCCAGCCACAACGCCCACCAGGTGGGCCACAGCAGCAGCAACGTGCCGATCGGGCGATCAGCGCGCATCAGACTCCAGTAATGCCGCCAACGCGGCGTCGCCGGCGACTGCGGCGAAGTAAGGGGGGTATCAGCCATGGCGATAGGATACTCCTGCGCTGGAAGGGCTGCGGCGCGAGCCTGGAAAAGACAGGGCCCGATGCGCCTGCGCGCACCGGGCCCCGGTGTCCTGCCCCAGCGTGACGGTGGACTCAGACCTTGCCCCACGCTGCTGGCGCGTTGTGCCAGCGCCAAGCGCTCTCAATGATCGGAGCCAATTCTGTCCATACGGGCTGCCACCCCAGCACCCTGCGCGCGCGCTCACTCGAAGCCACCAGCCGAGCGGGATCACCGGCTCGTCGCTCAGCAGCGTCGTAGGGTACGCGCAAGCCAGACACAGCCTCAGCCGTCTGGATCACGTCCAGTACGGAAAAGCCTTGTCCGTTGCCAAGATTGAACGCATGGGCACCTGGTTGTGCATCCATGTAATCCATCGCCAGCGCATGGGCTTGGGCCAGGTCTTGGACGTGCACGTAGTCCCGCACACAGGTTCCATCGGGTGTTTCGTAGTCGCTGCCAAACACCTTGAGCCGCCCACCCTGCCCCAGCGCCGAGCGCAATACATTGGGAATCAGGTGAGTCTCGCAGGCATGCGCCTCTCCGATGCCGTGCTGAGGCAGCGCCCCGGCGGCATTGAAGTAGCGCAGGCATACCGAGCGCAGACCGTAAGCTGCAGCAGCGTCTGCCAAGATGCGCTCGGCCATCAGCTTGCTCGACCCGTAGGGGTTGATGGGCTGCTTCGGATGGTCTTCGTCAATCAGCGCAGAGCACGGCTCGCCAAAGATCGCCGCCGTAGAGGAAAACACAATGCGCTCCACCTCATGACTTCGCATTGCCTGCAGCAGATTCATCGTGCCGGTGACATTGTTGGCGTAGTACGCGTACGGATCACGTACCGACTCACCCACCAGCGACCGGGCAGCGAAGTGCATGACCGCATCGAAGTGCCGACCAGCAAACAGCCGTTGAAGGGCTGCCGCGTCCAGCAAGTCGCCCTCTACCAGCTCTCCCCACGCCACGGCGCCACGGTGCCCAGTGGACAGATTGTCGAATACGGTTACCCGATGCCCCTGCTCGGACAAGTACTGGGCCATGTGGCTGCCGATGTAGCCCGCACCGCCGCATATGAGAACGTCATGCATGGGGATCTTCCCTGATCTGATGGGAAGAATGCCTGGAGCTTCCTTCCCTTGGAATGGACGGAGGGTCGGCATCTTCATGCCGACCCTCTAACGCCATCGACAGCAGGAGTTTATTCCTTGCCGTCAGACTTGTACTCGTAATAGCCGTAGCTGTAATAGCCCGTGGCACGCTTCTCGACCGCATTGAAGATCGCACCCTTGATCTGCACGCCGTTCTGCTCGAAGCGCTGCAGCGTCAGCTCGATTTCCTTGGCCTGGTTCACGCCGAAACGCGTGACCAGCAGACTCGAGCCCGCGTGGGTGGCGACCAGCGCCGGATCGGTCACAGCCAGGATCGGCGGCGTATCGACGATCACCAGGTCGTACTTGCCGGACATGTCCTGCAGCAGCTGCGCGAAGCGCGGGTGCATCAGCAGCTCGGCCGGGTTCGGCGGAACATCACCACGCACCATGTAATGCATGTTTTCCAGACCGGACACCGGATGGATCACGTCGTCGGTGCTCAGCTTGCCGCCCAGCACATCCGACAGGCCCTTCTGGTGCGACACACCCAGGATCTTGTGCAGCGTGCCCTTGCGCATGTCGGCGTCGATGACCAGCACGCGCTGGCCCGCCTGCGCAATGACCGCGGCCAGGTTGGTGGAGACGAAGGTCTTGCCCACGCCCGGGCGCGGGCCCGAGATGGTCAGGATGTTGTTCTTCGCTTCCAGCATGGCGAAGTGCAGGCTGGTACGCAGGCTGCGCAGTGCCTCCACAGTCGGGTCGGCTGGTGCGGATACCGCCAGCAGGTGCTGGCGACCGTCGGCCACCACGCGCGTACCGTGCTTGCCCTTGCGCAGCTTGGGCAGCGTATTGGACACGCTGAGCGGGATGGCTGCGTAGACGGGCAAGCCCAGGGCTTCAATGTCTGCCGGGTCTTCGATGCCCGGGTTGAGCATTCGCTGGAGGAAAACAAAGGCGACGGCGAGCAATGCCCCGAGTAGGGTGCTGACGATAACAATCAAAGCCTTACGCGGCTTAACTGGATTTGCCAGATCAACTACCGCGGAGTCGACAATACGCACGTTGCCAACCGCACCTGCGCGGGCTACATCCAGCTGCTGAGCTTGATTCAACAGCGCCGTATACAGCTCGTTACTTACTTGCAGATCACGTGTCAGGCGCAGCAACTCCTGCTGGGTTTCCGGCAGATCACCCACCTGCTTCTGGAATCCACCCTTGCGACCCTCCAGATCACTGATCTGCCGGAGCAGTGCGCGATAGGCCGGATGTTCGCGAGTAAAGCTCCGATCCATCTCAGCTTGTTTCAAGCGCAACTGCTGGATACTCGCCTCCACAGCGACTTCCTGCTCCAGCAGCCCTTTGGTCTGCATGGTGATATCCACCGACCTAGACTGCGACTGGTAGGCGCTCATGGCGGACTGAGCCTGCTCGACCTGACGGCGAATAGTTGGCAGCTGATCCTTTACAAATTGAAGCTGAGACGCCGCTTCCGCAGAGCTCCGGTCCACGTTCTGGCGAACGTAGGCATCGGCAACTTTCTGCACCAGAGCCTCGGCACGAACGGCATCAGAGTTTTGATAGCGAATTGCCAAGATCCCAGAGTCTTTGCCTTGCTCGACAACCTGCAACTCATCCTGAACGCTTGCTACGACATCTAGACGTCGCGTCTTCACCAGCTCAAATCGGACACCAGGATTGCCTTGGAGCCCTGAAACCTCAAGCACTACTCCACCGCGACTAAGTGGAACGCCCACCTTGCCGTGCAGCACGCTTTCGCCTTCAGGCCCATACAGAGAAAATTCACCAGCTCCACCTTCGATCTGAAGAATGTATTTCTGGTCGATCTGCGATCTGGGGACGTCGAATCGATGGACCTGGAGCGTTTCACCACCCCATGCGTAACTAGCAAGCCCAAGCCAAGGATCGGCAACAGGGGCCTGCTCAGTTGGCTTGAAACGGCGTGAAATGAACCCGCCGATCAATGGAAAAAGATGCGGCTCAACTTGCGTATCAAGCTGAAGGGCATCAACAGCAGCCCCCACAACCGTGCGAGAAGTGAGGAGCGCGACCTCTGTAGTCGCGGCGGTACTGCCTCCACCTCCCAACGAAGCAAGATCGGCAAGACCCGGGATGGCGGGAACCTTTGACTCCACCTGAATCATAGCTTCCGCCTGATAAACAGGCTTTGAAAGCAATGCGTAGGCACAGCCAACCGCGAAGAAAATTACCGCAACCGAGATTATCAACCAACGGCGATCCAACAATATGCCAAGTACTTCGCGCAGATCGATCTCATCGTTCCTTGCGGCCCGGCCTTCCATTTGTTTGGTCATTGATTCCACTTCATCATCGAAAAATCTCGCGCAGCAACCCAGGGGCGATCCCCGACGAGGCCGCACTTGTTGAGGCGCCGTCACTTGCTGAGGCGCCATCAAAGAACCGAAGGTCCTAGATCTTTTACGCGGACAGGAAGCAGGAGCCCGGTCATCGGGCCACATAGCATACCTTGAATTCGACTCAGAGATGAAGGCCAACGCCATCGACACCATGCGCCTTGAAGACGCACGCGTTGCAACAGGAACACGGGCTGCTATGCTTGGGGGTCGTAGAAGGGAAGCGATGGGCCTAATCAGCGAAAAAGCGCGCGGCGCCCGAGAACAGCCTGGGCACCCACTGATACGTAGACAAGCTACACGACTGGACGCCCCGCGGAAGACACCCAACTCGCGACGCCGCTAGTCACAAGGCGGTCGCAAGTTAGAGCCGTCTTGGGCACTCAAGGACCAATGGATATGGAGTTTCGAATCGGGCAAGCCGCCCAAGAACACACGGGCATCCTCGCGGACAGCACCTAAGCGCCGACTGCCAGTCTAAAAATGACAATAAGCAGCCGACGATACAAGTTAACGTCATCAAATGGAATTTCAATGAGCAAGCGCGCGCTAATTACAGGAATCACCGGACAAGATGGATCTTACCTTGCGGAACTATTGCTGCAGAAAGGCTATGAAGTTCACGGAATCAAACG
Source organism: Stenotrophomonas sp. GD03819 (assembly GCF_029841665.1). Classification (NCBI taxonomy): domain Bacteria; kingdom Pseudomonadati; phylum Pseudomonadota; class Gammaproteobacteria; order Lysobacterales; family Lysobacteraceae; genus Stenotrophomonas; species Stenotrophomonas sp. GD03819. The sequence goes on along the minus strand of NZ_JAOCEW010000020.1, from coordinate 11,528 downwards.
CCGATCCTCGTCCTTCAACACTCAGCGCGTCGATCACATTTATCGTGATCCCCACGATGCAACAAGCAAGTTGCACCTTCACTACGGCGACCTCACAGACTCCAGCAACCTGACGCGTATCGTCGCGGAAGTTCAGCCCGACGAGGTCTACAACCTAGGCGCGCAAAGCCATGTAGCGGTGAGCTTTGAATCACCGGAGTATACCGCGGATGTAGACGCCCTCGGCACCCTCCGGCTGCTGGAAGCCATTCGATTCCTGAAACTATCTGAGAAGACCAGGTTCTATCAAGCCTCAACCTCTGAACTTTTCGGGCTTGTCCAAGAATCCCCCCAACGGGAATCGACTCCATTTTACCCTAGAAGCCCTTATGGCGTAGCAAAACTCTACGCTTACTGGATCACCGTCAATTACCGTGAGAGTTACGGCATGTACGCGTGTAATGGGATCCTGTTCAATCATGAAAGTCCACGTCGCGGCGAGACGTTCGTAACACGCAAGATTACACGCGGCTTGGCAAATATCGCACAAGGCCTTGAGGAGTGTCTCTATATGGGAAACCTCGACTCCCTGCGAGACTGGGGCCATGCCAAGGATTACGTCGAAATGCAGTGGTTGATGCTGCAACAGCAGAAGGCAGTCGACTATGTAATCTCAACGGGCGTTCAATACAGCGTTCGCCATTTCATTGAACTTGCTGCGCTCGAACTGGGTATCACGCTCCAGTTCGTCGGCGAGGGCGATTCGGAAAAAGCCGTCGTTGTCCGGGTAGAGGGCGACCAAGCACCAAACGTGCGTCCTGGAGACACTATCGTGCGCGTTGATCCCCGATATTACCGTCCGGCAGAGGTTGAAACGCTGCTGGGCGACTACGCAAAGGCTGAGCGCGAATTGGGATGGAAGCCGACCACAACTCTGCAGGAAATGGTTTCTGAAATGATTCAGTCGGATTTGCTGGAAGCCAAAGAGAAGCGCTATCTGATTGCATCCGGCATCCGCGATAGCTGACAGGGGGATGTTTAGAGCATCGCTAATTTCAGCAGTTACCGCCATCCTAGTGATGGCGGTCAATTTTCTAGTGAGCGTTGTCACTGCTCGAAGCTTGGGCCCCGAAGGTCGAGGCGCATTCTACTCAGTGCAGGTCTTTGCACTTTTTGTAGCCTCCGCTGCGCAGCTGGGACTCGGACAGGCCATGGTCTATGCAGTGCGCGCGAAAATTATTCAGTTCGGCGCTGCCTATGACCGCTCAAGTGCGTTGACCACTATACTTTCCGTGTGCCTCGCTGCCGCCACATTCCAGGTTTTTCTTTCAGATGGAGATGTCAGTAAATGGACCGCACTCTGCTACGCGGCAGCGGTTTCTATTACCATCTTTTGCGGCTTCTGCGCCCAGCTGGACAGTTCACTTAAAGCATATAATTTTGCAAGAATCGGATTGCCAGTCTTGGTCCTCCTGGGCCTTTGCGCTGCATCACTAGCTGAAACGCTTAGCCTGAGAGTCGCCATCGACATACAAGCAGCCGCGACGCTAGTTATTGCATGCGGGACATGGCTATACCTCCGGAGGAAATTTCGCAGCAAGTCGTCCGATCCGAGCCTGCATCAGGGGCCGAGTAACGCCAACAGGCAATCACTCATGGGACTTGGATTGAAGTTCCACGTGACGACCATGACTGGAATCATCGCAACGAATGCTGACAAGATCTACCTTATGGCAAGAGCAAGCACTGCAGATCTTGGAATCTACTCGATCGCATTTTCTACATCTCGAATACTGAGCTCACTGTACGAATCGATAGCGACATCGCTGTATTCCCGCTACGGCGGACAACGCGAAACCGGATCAACGGATGTGGTCCTACAAGTTTTCCGTATAACATTCGTCCCGATGTTGATCGCCGCCATCGCAGCTGGATTGGCAGGCCATATTTTCATACCAATTATTTTCGGTCAGCGCTTCGTTGGAGCTACGCTACCCTTTTCAATCCTGCTAATTGAAGCGACACTGTCAGGATCTAGTTGGATGCTGGCCCAAAAATTCAATATTGATGGAAAACCCGGACTGGTTGCCGTAAGGCAAGTTGCGTCAGTCATACCGATGCTGGCAGCTTTACCACTCCTGCCGCAAAAGAACTTGATAATTTGGCTATCACTTGTGATGACACTATCCGGTGCAATCAGACTATTTTTAACCGCGCTCTTCATGATTAAGATGGAAAAAATTCTACTACGTCAATTGGTCCCAACCATCAGTGACGCGCACTTTGTGCTTGGCATGTTTGGCAGGAAAGGGAGTTCCGAGTGAAGCAGGGCAGAGGTTTGATTCCGCACGACCAGGTAATGGCAGAACTCAAGGAAAGACTGTCGAGAGTCGCCAGCGTCATTAACAGCAAGGTGATTCACTTTGTGGACATACCAGTTCACGGTAATGTCGGCGACATCCTAATCATGTCTGGAACGTTGAAGTTTCTGAGTGACTATAATATTCGAAGAGTTCAGACGTCCGCGTACTTTAATTATTCCCCGGCTTGGGCCGAGGTTGACGTGCCCATCGTGTTTCAGGGAGGAGGCAACCTGGGAGACCTTTACGATGGCCCCCAAGAAATACGCGAGAGAATCATTTCTCGATGTCTGACAAACAGAATTGTGATCCTTCCCCAGACAATTCACTTCTCAAGCCCTGAAAAGTATGAGGCTTGCTGCGCTCTATTCTCCAAACATCCTGATCTTCACATATTCGTTCGAGACACTAAATCTGCGAATCTGGCGAGGAGAATGACGCCCAACGTCTATCTTTCACCTGATATGGCACATCAGCTTTGGCCAATGAAGACTGCGAAGCGTCCGCAATTTGACCAGCTTGCCTTTAAACGAACTGACGGCGAGCGTAGCAACTCCGCGAGGGTCGATGAATCGCACTCTATCGACTGGCCAGCTCTTATTGGATGGCATGGCACAGCTGTCAGGATTTATGCAAGGCTTGGAAAGCTATCGCTGCTACGCAAATCCAAGTTCGCCGCTAATATACACAGCGAGATTTGGTGCCGTTACGCCAAATATCTAGAGTCTCTCTCTGCGTCGCACTTCAGTCGATACAAGAAAGTTGAAACCGACAGACTCCACGGCCATATCCTGAGCTCACTATTGGGAATTGAGAATGTCGTCGGCGACAACTCCTATGGCAAGAATGGCGGATATATCTGTTGCTGGACTCGCTCTAGCAATTGTGTAACCCTGGCTGAGCATACAGAGCATGGCAAAGACTAATTCACAGATGGACGGAAGATCGCTGTTATGGACCTTCTGTCTCCTGCTAGTGTTGACTTCCATGGCCATCCATCAGCTGCGTTACGCGATGTACCTCATCCCGTTCGCAGCCCTGCTTGCAGTCATCTCTACCCAAAAAATCAGAGTTCCCGCCCCTGTATTACCCTTTCTTGCATACGCTTCTGCCGCTGCCCTCACAATACCATTTGGCGGAGAGCTAGGATTCAAGGACTTTTATTTCGTATTTTCCGGAATCGCGATTTCTCTTGCCTTCGCGAACCCCATTGAGTTCAGCTGGATCAAAGTTCTCCTACCGGTTGTATTTACCTCTAGTATCATCGGGGCTATCACCCTTCGCGGGTGGCACGGCCTTGAATTCGACCTACTCGACTCTTCCTCTTCTCTCGAGAGCACTGGCTCTTTTGTTTGCGGACTATTTGCCGTCGTAGCACTGGCACGATCTCGATGGATGATCTTCATCGTCGCAACAATTGCATCGGTCCTTCTTCTGAAGCGCGCGGCCCTCCTTGGTATTGCGGTATGCGTTCCATTCGCCCTGTTACCTGAGCGGAAGGCAAAGAAGCTACTGTCCAGCCCGATCATGGTACTCGTGAACCTTGTAGCTGTTGCGTTTGCAGTAAAATACGCTGTCGGCGATCTCGATGCCGCAATCACCGCATTAACGGGAAAGTCTGCCAACGAGGTTGGCCTAGGCAGGCAGCTCCTTCAGTCGGAAGCGGCACACAGCATCGTTGGAAGTAGCCACTACATTTTCTACGGAAACGGCGTTGGGACAGCCTACGCCACTTTTCTTGGAAAGTTCGGGCAGGGAGACGCAAACATGCACTCCGATGCTCTCAAGATGATTTATGAGCTCGGGCTTGTATTTTTCCTTACCTTCATATGGCTCGGGTACCGTGCAAAGTCACTAGAAGCAAAAATGCTGTTTCTATATAGCAACTTGATATTCTACTTTGACAACACAATTATCTATTCATTCTATCTATTCTTCCTGCTTTCAATGCAAATGCTTGACCAGGACGACAGAGAGCCGAAACAAGGGAGCCACGTGCCATGCAGCCAGTAGTCTCAGTTGTCATGCCTGCGTACAATGCAGAGAAAACAATTGAGGAGGCCGTTGTCTCCATCCTCAATCAAGACCTGCGCGAAATTGAGCTGATCGTAGTGGATGATGGATCTACGGACCAGACAGGACTCGTCCTTGATCGTTTGCAGGCTGACAGCAGACTTAGAGTATTAACGCAGAAGAACGCGGGCGTGGTCGCTGCCCTCAATGCCGGAATTGCCGTTGCAGCTGGAACATTCATTGCTCGCGCGGATGCTGACGACTATTACAGCCCCAGTCGACTGAGCCTCCAGCGCTCGGTGCTTGACGCCGACCCTCGCGTTTCCCTGGTCTATACAGACTTTTTCAAAGTATATCCCGATGGAACACTCACGCCATCCACAACTCCTGATAACCATGACGATGCGATGACCTCGCTATTTAAAGGCAACTTCGTAATGCACAGCAGCGTCATGTTCCGACGAAAGGACTTCATCCAGGCAGGCGGTTATCGACCTGAGTGGAAACACATTGAAGATTGGGAGCTTTGGTTCAGACTTACTCTTCTTGGCAAAATGGCCAGAGTTGGCGATGGAGTTTCTTTCCTTCGCGTCCACGACGGAAGCGTGTCCGCAAAGCATGAGATTTTCCAGGCAAAAGCTGGATTGAAATTGAGATGGAGCCTGATCCAGTCTCAGCGATACCCTGTTTCAAGTATGATCCATATGATTCGCCCGGCACTGAAAGTCTTCGTGGGCAAGCATGCGCTGTCCGTGGCTCGCAAAGTGCTCGGGAGGAAACGCTATCAATGAGATACATTATTTGTGATTGGGCTGCAAACCGAGGAAATCCCAAGGGCCGCTTGATATTGCTCAGCTTTCGAGCTGTCAATCTGATCAGTCGTATGCCCAAGGCCATCAGGCTCCCTCTACTTCCAGTCGTTGCTGCCTACAGAGTTGCGGTCGAATGGATGCTGGGCGTTGAAATTCCATGGAAAACAAGGATTGGTCCTGGCGCGTCGCTCTACCACGGGGTTGGCTTGGTCATCAATGATCGAGCGATTATTGGTCGCAATGTGGTATTGAGGCACTGCACTACAATTGGCGTTCGCGTTACAAGCTCGAGCTTCGATGGCATCGCCCCAGTTATTGGGGACAATGTAGACATCGGATCAAATGCAACAATTATTGGGCCAATTAAGATAGGGAACAATGTATCGATAGGCGCTGGGAGCGTCGTTATTACAGACGTTCCTGACGACTGCATCGCCGTTGGAAATCCCGCCCGGATAATCAATCGCCGGACAAGCTGAAGATGAGAGTTCTCATTGTCCACAACTATTATCAGCAGGCCGGCGGCGAAGATTCCGTGGTCAGGAACGAAGCGGAGCTGCTTCGTGCGAACGGCCATGAAGTGAAGCTTTACGCTGTCTCCAACCACTCAATCCGAGGGTTCGCATCGAAGATTGTTGCAACGTTGAATGCAATCTTCTCCATTCCCTCATACCTCAGGATACGTAGAGAGATATCTGAGTTTCGTCCTGATGTAGTTCACGTCCACAACTTCTTCCCACTTATTTCGCCATCCGTATTTTATGCCTGCCGAGCGAAGAAGGTACGATCGGTTTTCACTCTTCACAATTACCGAATTGTATGTCCGACTGCGACATTGTACTTTGATGGTAAAGTGACCGAGAGGAGCATAGACGAGGGCCCTTGGTGGACCGTGGCTCGTCGCGTGTATCGGAACTCGCTCATCGGAACTTTTTCAATTGCCGCCAGCGTCTCACTGCATCGGCGACTGGGTACGTGGGACAGGGTTGATCAGTTCATTGCGCTCACCGAGTTTGCAAAGAGCCTCTTTTCGAGAGCAGGGATACCAAGCTCCAAGATTAGAGTGAAGTCCAACTTCTCTCATCTTGAAATTGAAGAGTTCCCCGAGCAGGGAGTTCGTGATGGTTATCTTTTCGTGGGTCGACTTACTGAAGACAAGGGAATACACGTGTTGCTCGAAGCGGCACGTTCCGCTGACGTAGCTGTGACAGTCATTGGTGATGGCCCGCTATCGGACATCGCTTCAGGCAACAAGCACATTAATTTCTTGGGCAAGCGAGATTCTTCGATAATCAGGTCTGAGATGAGGAAAGCCAAAGCGCTTATCGTTCCCAGCCTGTGGTACGAAGGCTTTCCGATGGTCATCGCCGAAGCGTATTCACAGGGCCTTCCCGTCTTTGCTAGTGATATCGGTGCTCTTAGCGAGTTGATAGAGCCAGAAATAACGGGCGAGCTATTTAGTCCGGGGAGCCCTGATGAGCTCGCCGCTCTGTTGACCAGCTATAGAAACTCTGAGCATCGAATAGCGCGGATGAGTTCCGGCGCGCGCAGCCGTTATCTGAACTCCTACTCTCCGGAAGTAAGTCTTCGAACCCTTTTGTCCGCCTACAACTCCGAGCAGCCCCTCTAAATTGCATGGACAGCATCCATAGTGAATAACCCCTCTACTACTATCGACGTTATCGGCGCACCGATCACTCGCGTCAGCTGGGATCAGTCCCTACACCGTATTCACGCTTGGAGCATGCGTCGAGACAGCAGGGTAGTCTGCATCTGCAACGCCCACTCCGTCGTTACAGCACGTCAGGACAAGGAGTTCGCAGCAGCCGTGAACTCTGCCGACATGGCAACGCCCGATGGTGCGCCGGTGGCCTGGCTCATGAGACGTCTTGGGGCTTCCGGACAGCAACGCATCAATGGTCCCGACCTGATGCTCAAGTACTGCGAGGCCGCCGCCAAGCGTGGCGAATCCATCTACCTCTATGGCGGTGCTGAGACGACCTTGGGCATTCTTCGCGACCAGCTGCCCAAGCGATTCCCTGGCCTGGTCATTGCCGGTTCCCACTCACCGCCCTTCCGCGCACTCAGCGAAGAAGAGGATGCTGCCATCGTGCGCGACATCAATGACTCTGGTGCCGGGACGATTTGGGTCAGCCTCGGCTGTCCGAAGCAGGAGAAGTGGATGGCGGCGCACCGTGGCCGCATCAATGGCGTGATGATCGGTGTCGGGGCGGCATTCGACTACCATGCGGGTGTTATCTCCCGGGCCCCGCTCTGGATGCAGAACAATGGCCTCGAATGGCTGCACAGGCTTGCGAGCGAGCCTCGTCGGCTCTGGAAACGTTACTTCGTCACCAACACCCTCTTCATTTGGCACGCTGCGCGCCAGCTTATGACTGCGCAGTCGAAATGACCCATTTGACCGAGCTTCCACCACGTCACTTGAATGCAGCTGACTTCAAGGCCGTGGTTCGGGACACGCCTCTCGTGTCGATCGATCTTCTGGTCATGGATCAGCGGCAACGTATGCTTGTGGGGTTGCGTACCAATGACCCTGCGCGCGGATTCTGGTTTGCTCCGGGTGGTCGCATCCGCAAAGGCGAGAACTTCAACCAGGCCTTCCGCAGGCTGACTGAGGCTGAGCTCGGGCAATCGCTGGATATCAGCGAAGCCACCTTCGTTGGAGCGTATGAGCACTTCTACGCCGAAGACTTTACCGGCGCATCGGATGCAGGCACGCACTACGTGGTGTTGGCGTACTCCATCAGCGTGGATCCCGCGGGAATGGCTCTGCCGGAGGAACAGCATGCTGAGTACCGTTGGGTAACAGCAGAAGATGCTTTGTCCGATGCCTCGATCCACCCCAATACCCAAGCATACGCCCGCAAATAGAAAGGGCCAGCGAACGCTGGCCCTTCCATCCAGAACCTTAGGCGGCGCGCAGGCGCCCTTGATTGTCGAGGAACCAGCGATACGTCTGTTCGACGCCTTCCCGAAGCTCAATCGAAGCCTTCCAGCCCAATTCATTCAACCGTGAGACGTCCAGCAGCTTGCGCGGGGTGCCATCGGGCTTGCTGGTGTCATTGCGGATCTCGCCCTTGAAACCTGTGACGTCCTTCACCAGCTCCGCAAGCTCGCGAATGCTGATGTCATCACCGACACCAACATTGACGATGTCCGAGCCTTCGTAGGTCTCAGTCAGATAGACCGTTGCGGCTGCCATGTCGTCTACATGGAGGAACTCACGGCGTGGCGTCCCCGTACCCCACATGACGACCTCGCTGTCACCACGCTCAGCGGCTTCATGGAACTTCCGCAGAAGCGCCGGAAGCACATGCGAGTTCTGCAGATCGAAGTTGTCGCCCGGCCCATAAAGATTGGTCGGCATCAGGCTGATCGCGTTGAATCCATACTGCTTGCGATAAGCCTGGCACATCTTGATGCCCGCAATCTTTGCGATCGCATACCACTCGTTCGTAGGCTCCAGGCCTCCGGTCAGCAGCGAATCCTCGCGGATGGGCTGCTCGGCGAACTTGGGGTAGATGCACGACGAACCCAGGAAAGTCAGCTTCTTGGCGCCATGGCGGTATGCCGCGTCGATCACGTTGTTCTGGATCTGCAGGTTCTCAAACAAGAATTCGGCAGGGTACGCATCGTTTGCATGGATGCCGCCTACCTTGGCCGCAGCCAGGATGACGATGGCCGGCTTCTCGGCCTCGAAGAGCGCTTCGACCGACGCGCGATCCCTGAGATCGACGCGCTCGCGCCCTGCTAGCAAGAGGTTGTCATATCCCAACGCCTGCAAACGGCGCACCACAGCACCACCCACCAGCCCCCGGTGTCCTGCGACAAAAATCTTATCGTGCTTGTCCATGCCCTTTCCGTTCAACTGCTGAGTCATGGGTCAAATTTTAGCAGACGGCCTCAACCCCATCCGGGCAGTCCGGCCTTGATGACGGGTGGGTTGAGATTTATCCGGGGAAACCAGATAGAATGCCCTCCTCACGGCCCCTTCCGGGTGTCTTGATGCTCGTCCCGGCAGGTTCCGAGGGCGAGGCTGTATACAACGCGCCCGTAGCTCAGCCGGATAGAGTAGTGGCTTCCGAAGCCATTGGTCGGGGGTTCGAATCCCTCCGGGCGCGCCATCTTCCCCTGCTCCCGTCTGCCCTTGCAGACCCGCCCCCCAGCAGGATGCCCCCAGCAACACCCCGGCTCCCAGAGCGTTACCGCCAAGCGCTTCAGCCGGCGGCACAGCGCCATGGCCGATCGACAGCGAGCCTCCGCGCGCGCCAGTCACTCAAGCCCATGCAGCGCCCGCACCTCAGAGTCCCTCTCGACCAGATACATGTTGAACAACTGCGTCGCATCCCGCGACCAGCTCCCCTCCAGCCAGCGCCACGTCCACCTGGGGCAGCTTCCGCTCCAGGTAGTAGATACGGCTGCCATCGCCCGAGAAGTGTCCATCCAGCAGCTGCCAGCGCGCGCGATCCCCCCGGGCAGCGGCTTCCCATCGCAATAGACGTTGCTGTCATCAACGGCGTACAGCGGGTCCTGCGGGATTGTTTGCAGCAGCTCGCCACGCAGGCAGTGCTTTATGCACCGGCCGCAGTATTGCGCCTGTCCCGCCAGTAACCACCGCGCTGGCGGAAGCTGTCGCGGTCGATCGCGGGCAGGCGGGTCCTGGCGTGGTAGACGGCGGGCGCATCGCGCGCGACGAAATAGTGTGCGGGGATGAACTCGAAACTGGCCGCGTCGGCCTTGCGCAGCAGCCGGCCCTGGTGGAAGACCTGGCCTTTGTGGATACGCCAGAATTCGATGCCGTAGGGGCCGACGAATCGCTGGTCGGGAAGTTCGCCGATCTTCTGCCATGGCATGGTCTGGGGCTCCGCCAGTGGTGGGGCCGCTAGTTCAATGCGGTCGGCGGGAAAAACAGCCGAGCGTTGGCTCGGCTCTACAGGTGCCAATGCACCGATGCAGACGGCAACGCCGGGCATGCGCGGCGTTGCCGTTGATGTGCAGATCAGTACTTCCCATCAAACGCAAAAATCGGCTTGCGCTGCTTCCACGCGCCAGCGGTGAAGTCCGGGAACTCCAGCGTCTGGAAACTATTGGCGATCGACTGCTCGCTCAGCGGCGTGATCGCGCTCCAGGTCACTGCATCGTAGATGTCGATCGGCATCGGCGCCTTGGCCTTCAGCGCTTCCACGAAGGCATGGATGACGAACCAGTCCATGCCACCGTGGCCAGCGCTGGCGGCGGTGTCGGCATTCTGCTTCCACAGCGGATGCTCGTATTCGTCCTGGTACTTCTTGAACTCTTCCCACTGGTGCGGCGGGCTGCGGCCTTCGATGTGGACCGAATGGTTCACGTCCATCCACAGGCCCTTGGTTCCCTGCACACGGAAACCCATCGAGTACGGGCGCGGCAGCGAAGTGTCGTGCTGCAGCAGGATGGTCTCGCCGTTCTCGCAGGCCAGCGTGGTGGTGACGATGTCGCCCAGCTTGAACTTGACCTTGGTGCTGGGGTGGGTGGTGCCACCACTCTTGGCCACGGTGTATTCGTGCAGGCCGCGTGCCTTGGTCGCGAACGCGTTGATGTGAGTGAAGCGGTTGCCACGGTTGATGCCGGTGTACATCGCGCACGGGCCGATGCCGTGGCTGGGGTACAGCTCGCCGTTGCGCTCCACCGAATGCTCGGTGCGCCAGCGTGCTTCGCTCCAGCCCTTGGGGCCGAATTCCACGCCACTGTCATAGGGCTGATTCGGGTCGCCGGAATTGAACTTCACGCCGCGCAGGTCGTGCTGGTAACCGGCCTGCAGGTGCACCAGTTCGCCAAACAGGCCCTGGCGCACCATCTGCAGCGCGGCCATCACGTCGCGGCGGTAGCAGACATTCTCCAGCAGCATGTACGGGGTGCCGGTACTCAGCTGGGTCTTCAGCACGTCCCAGTGGTCCTGCAGGGTGATGCCGGCCACCACTTCGCAGCCCACGGCCACGCCGGCCTGCATCGCGGCAATCGCCATCGGCGCGTGGTATTCCCACGGCGTGGCGATGATCACGCCATCGATGCCCTTCTGTTCCAGCAGGCGCTTCCACGCGTTGGTATCACGATCCTGGCCATAGGTCTTCGGCGCGGGCTTGCCGGCCTTCGCCACCATCTCTATGGCACGGCCCAGCATGATCGGCTCGATGTCGCACAGGGCAACCACTTCGACGTCGTCGCGACGTACCAGCTCCTTCAGCAGCACCAGCCCGCGCATGCCGGTACCGATCATGGCCAGGCGCACCTTGCGCCCGCGTGCCCATGCCGGAGTCTGCGGCAGCAGGCTGCTGGCGGCGACAGCGGCACTGGCCGCGATGAATTC